>JABABH010000168.1 GCA_014238325.1 Coxiellaceae bacterium
CTATTCGCTACCTACGGCGTATTAGGACAGCACACCTTTGGCGGCCCTCCTGCAAAAACATTATTTAATTTATCCGATGTCTTTCTAGAAACATTGGCACTCCTCACCAGCAGCTTTACTTATGGACTCGCCATGCTGGCTATGTATAAGCACTCAAAAACGCAGCTATTATTTTGGCTCATCATCACCTTTCTGCTCGGTGCTGCGTTTATCAGTCTAGAACTGAATGAGTTCCATCACTTAATATCAACCGGCAATGCTTGGTATCGCAGCGCTTTTCTATCTGCCTTTTTTGCCCTGGTGGGCACACATGGACTACACGTGTTGGTGGGCCTCATCTGGATGGTTATGATGATGATCCAAGTGTCTTTAGATGCGGTGAATCCTGTCACACAGCGGCGCTTAATGTGTCTCAGCTTATTTTGGCACTTTCTTGATATTATTTGGATCTGCGTTTTCACCACTGTCTATTTAATGGGAGCTCTGTAAATGCAAACTACACCAGCTACATCTGAGCATGGTTCACTTCAATCCTATATTATTGGATTCCTATTATCGATTACTTTAACGATTATCCCCTTCCTGATGATCCGATACCATCTGTTCTCAGCCACCACTATCGTGGTTGTACTTACCTTATTTGCTATAGCTCAGTTGATTGTCCAACTTGTGTTCTTTCTCCATCTTAATACCCGGCAACATCAGCGTTGGCATCTCATGGCTTTCCTTTTTACTCTGTTAATTATTGCGATTTTACTGATCGGCGCTATATGGATTATGCATCATCTCGATATCAATATGATGTCCGATTTTATGTGATATACCGCTCGCGAATGAAGCTGCGAAGTGGGATGGGTATAACTCTTTTTCCTTCTATGTGCACAAAAATTTTGCACCAACGATAGACCGCTCTCACACCAGGGCCACCGTATCCAATACTACAAACTCAAGGTATAATCGGAATGGCTGATCATGACTTATTAGGCCTGCGTGAATTCACAGCCTCAGACAGCTCTATCTTGACTGTAAATGCATCACGTATATATCAGCCTCAACGCAAAATACGTAGACGAATTGCTATGATCAAAATTTGGTTTAGTCTCATCAAACCCTCCATTATATTTGGAAATCTTATCACAGCAGCAGGTGGATTCTTCCTTGCTTCCCATGGTCATCTCGATCCCTTGACCTGCTTCGCTATGCTGATAGGGATAGCACTGGTCATGGCGTCCGGTTGTGTCTTTAATAACTATATTGATCAAGATATCGACGCACTTATGGAGAGGACCAAAAATAGAGCCCTCGTTCAAGGGCAGATCTCCTCTCATGCAGCACTCAGCTATGCTTTCATATTAGGCAGTTTAGGATTTACCATCCTGCTTCTCCACACTAACATCTGGACAACTGGTATTGCTGCATTTGCATTCTGTATGTACGTCATCGCGTATAGTCTCTGGTTTAAACGCCACTCTGTCTGGGGGACACTGATCGGCGGTTTCTCCGGAGCTGCTCCTCCGCTGATAGGTTATTCTGCTGCACGGCATCATATCGATTTAGGTGCCATGATTCTCTTTATCATGCTGCTATTATGGCAAATGCCGCATGCCTATAGTCTGGCTATCTTTAGAGCAAAAGATTATACAAAAGCAGCCATTCCTCTACTCCCCCTCACCCAAGGAATCCCTGTTGGAAAAATACATATCTTGATCTATATCTTCGGTTTTATATGTGCCTCTTCTCTTTTAACCCTATTCGGCTATACCCATTATCTCTATCTCATCAGCACGCTTGGCATGGGAGCATGGTGGTTGATCATCGCATATTCTGGTTTCAGCATCACAAGTCACCAACAAGATGCGCTCTGTGCATGGGGGAAAAAAGTCTTTTCCTTCTCGATCATGACCATCATAGTATTAAGCCTGATGATGGCGATTGATTTTTCATGATATCGATATGAGCAAAAAACTATCTAATTTACATGTACTCTTTTCAATGTCATTAGCTGTTTTATTTGTTTGTATTGAATATACAGGAATGCCTATCATTACCCCCGCTATAGCTAAAGAAATGGTGCTATCCTTTTCACAATTACAGTGGGTGGTCATAAGCTATTTATTGACGTTTGCACTATCGATTGTGGTAGCAGGAAAAATTGGCGATATCTATGGAAACAAACAAACGCTTGCGATAGGTGTCGCTATATTTGGTATGGCTTCTTTTATAGGAGGTATCAGCCATGTCTACCATATGTTGATAGCATCTCGATTAATACAAGGGTTAGCAGCCGCTATGATCTGGCCTAATGCGACCGCAGTCGTTATAAACACCGTTGCCGAAGAAAGAAAGCCATTTTCAATTGGAGTATTAACAGGAGTCGTCGGTATTTCTATGGCTGCTGGGCCTGCAATAGCTGGTTTGTTAGCAAATTATTTTAGCTGGCGGTGGTTTTTTCTCATTAATGTTCCTTTTAGCGCGCTTATGCTGTTTTTTGTTTTTATGTGCCCTAAACTTGAACAAACAGTTACCAATAAATATATTGATATGGTTGGAATTGGGCTTTTCTCCATATCACTTTTTTTATTAATTATTGCAATTTCAGCTCATCATGGCATGCAGCATAGACTGTTAGTGACGGCTCTGTTTCTCATGTCTTCCATTCTTCTGTTTATATTATTTTTTAAGTTTGAGAAAACAATAGCGAACCCTTTTATTCATATTTCTATCTTAACGAATAGATTTTTTATTTCAGGCTGCATCTCAAGAATATTGATTAATATGGGTTTCTATAGTTTTATATATATTATGAGTTTATATTTGAACAATAATATGGGGTTCTCATTAATAGAATCAGCTGGGTTATTGCTGCCCATGACTATAGCAGTGGGAATAGCTTCCCCGATAGGCGGACGCCTGATTAGACGGTATGGAGAAATACCGTTTATTAGTTTTAGTTGCATATTATTTGCCATAACCTATCTGGCCTTTATCTTTTGCCAAAATATGCCAGTGTATCAAATTATGCTCCTGTTTATACTTCCAGGGCTATCCTATGGTTTGATATCACCCGCACTCATACTCCTATCGCTGAAGAAAATTAAAGAAGAGCATTCAGGAACAGCTTCAGGAATATTCTATATGAGTAGCTTAATTGGCAGCTTGATTGGAATTTTATTATCTACTAGTATTATTAAAAATGATTCAATTTATAAAATTTCTCATATAAATTTCACATACATTTTGCTGATGTGCTGTGCACTTTCATTATTAGCCTTAACTAATATTTCAATTTACAAATTCTTATTTATTTTAAAGAGCCGCAGAAAATTCTCTTAGCCCTATTTTTCTGCACGGTAGCTTTGTGGAACCTTCGTTTAGGTCTTTCTCTCATCAAGAGCTTCGCAGCAGTCCTTTAATATACCCATCCCACTTCAAGATGCGAA
>JABABH010000169.1 GCA_014238325.1 Coxiellaceae bacterium
AGAATCCGAAGAGAGTCACAGACTGTCTTTCTTGTTGATGGTGATCGTGTGAGAGGGCATGGGTATAGGTAGCTGTTTTCATTAGATATAGACTTCTTCGTGGGTAGCGGGGGCAGCGGCAGGAGCCGTGTGTTCACAGTCTCCTTCAAACTCAGCGATCTCCGATGCGCGAATATAATAATCGGTATCAGTATTGAAAAATCGACCTATTAAACTTATAAAAGCGCCCGATAAACCGAGGATAGCCATCCATTGGATGTGCCATACCATCGCAAATCCAAATAAAAAACTAAATAGGCCAATAAGAAAACCAACAGACGTATTTTTAGGCATATGGATGTCTTCATACTGCGTATTTTTTGGACTTTTCTCTTGTTTGGATGTCCAGAAAGCGTCGAGGTCGGTTACAATGGGAATAGTCGCAAAATTATAGAAGGGAGCCGGTGAGGAAGTCGACCATTCCAAAGTGCGAGCATTCCATATGTCGCCTGTTGTATCTAAATTATGTTGTCTGTTTTTAATGCTGACGACCAGTTGTATGATTTGGCAGGCGATACCAGCAGCGATCACGAGAGCTCCGAACGCCGCGAGAATGAGCCAAGGATGCCATCCAGTAGCAGCTTCATAGTGATTTAAACGGCGTGTCATACCCATAAAACCAAGTCTATACAGGGGCATAAAAGCGGTATAAAAGCCAATTATCCAACACCAGAAGGCTCGTTTACCCCATGTTTCATTCAGGGAAAAACCAAACATTTTCGGAAACCAGTAGGTAAGTCCAGCAAAGATACCAAAGACGACACCTCCAATAATCGTGTTATGAAAGTGAGCGATTAAGAATAAACTGTTATGTAAGACGAAATCAGCGCCAGGCATGGCCAGCAATACGCCCGTCATCCCACCGATGGTAAATGTGATCAAAAAGCCCAGTGTCCACAGAATCGGTGAGGTAAATTGGACGCGTCCACGATACATGGTGAACAACCAATTAAAAATTTTGACCCCAGTGGGAATAGCAATCACCATCGTCGCAATGCTAAATGCAGTATTCACATTAGCGCCGTTACCCATGGTAAAGAAATGATGTAGCCAGACTGAGAAGGAGAGTACAGTAATCGCCGCGGTTGCATAGACCATCGAGCGATATCCAAATAATTTTTTTTGAGAGAAGGTTGAGACGATTTCAGAATAGATACCAAATGCGGGTAAGACTAAAATATAGACTTCAGGATGTCCCCACATCCAAATTAAATTCATATACATCATCATGTTGCCGCCGAACCCGTTGGTAAAGAAATGCATGTCCAGGTAACGATCTAAACTCAATAAACCGAGAGATACTGTTAAAATAGGGAAGGCAAGCGCGATGAGCATACAGGCACATAAAGAAGTCCAAGTAAAAATAGGCATTCTCATCAGCGCCATACCTGGACAGCGCATTTTAAAGATGGTGACGATAAAGTTAACACCTGTGAGCAGGGTGCCGATGCCCGAAATTTGCAGGCTCCAAATATAATAGTCGACGCCAACACCGGGGCTTAGATTTAATTCAGAGAGTGGCGGCATAGCTAACCATCCCGTTTCTGAAAATGCACCTATACCCAAGGAGACATTAATGAGCAGAGCAGAGACGGCAAATAGCCAAAAACTCAATGAGTTGAGGAAAGGAAAGGCAACATCACGCGCACCGATCTGCAAAGGGACAATCAAATTCATAAAGCCGATGATAAAAGGCATGGCTACAAAGAAAATCATAATGGTGCCATGGGCGCTAAAAATTTCTGCGAAGTGGTGGTCGGTGAGAAATCCCATATGTTGCCCAACAGAGACGGCTTGCTGAGAACGCATCAAAAGGACATCAGCAAATCCACGAAGGAGCATAATCGTTGCGACGATGATATACATAAGACCGATTTTTTTATGATCAACCGATGTTAAAAATTCGGTCCATAGCCAGGTCCATTTTTTGAAATAGGTGATAAGGGGGAAGAGCAATAAGCCAACTAGCAGCATACCTAATGAAGCGATGATCACAATAGGATCAGTTGGGAAGGCGGATAAGGTTAATTTTCCAAACATAAGATTCTCTTTTAATGTGACGAGGAAGCGTGTGATAGTATTTTAGGAGGATAAGGCTTTGGATGATGTGAAAGATGGTGCTTCATAGGCATCATAAAAGACCTGACAATCGTTTCATAAAGGTGTGATGATACAGAGCCATAGCTTTGGGTGTGTTGCATAACAGAGTCATGTTTTAGCTCGGAGTAGGTGTAAGTATTCAGGTGTGTATTGGACGCTTTGATCTTCTTGACCCAAGCTTGGAAGGCAGTTTGAGACGTAGCTGTTGCAATAAAGTGCATATTCCAAAACCCGCGACCGCTAAAATTGGCTGACATGCCATCGTAGTGACCGGGTTGATCCGCGAGCAAATATAATTGAGTTTGCATACCGGCCATGGCATAAATTTGACTGCCTAATTGAGGTATGAAAAAGGAATTAATAGCTGTGTCGTCGCAGGAAATTTTAAAATGAACAGGGACATTGACGGGAAAGATCAAGTAGTTAATGGTCGCAATATGCTGCTCCGGATAAATAAAGAGCCATTTCCAGTTCAAAGCAATGACTTGAATAGTCAAAGGTTTTTCTTTGCTAGCAAGGGGTTGATAAGGGTCTAACTGATGCGTAGTTTTCCAGCTGATCGTGGCTAGAATGGCAATAATGATACAGGGTATCAACCATATCCAGTATTCAATTTTCCGAGAATGTGACCAATCAGGCTGATAATCAGCAGCAGGATTTGAGGCCCGGTATTTCCAAGCAAAGACGATGGTCATCACGATGACTGGAACGACAACGACCAGCATCAGCAGTGTAGACCAAATGATTAAATTTTTTTCATGAGCGCCGATAGGTCCATGTGGGTGTAAGACGACGGCATGTTGGCATGCACTGATCATAAGCGCGCTTAACCCAAGCACGCATAGCTTTAAGGTTTTCATGTTTCTTATCCTCTAATGAGGTACGTGAAAATTTTAATTGTAAAATAAAACAGTTAGTCGAATGAACTGAAGCATGAGCCCAAACTCAATACTCAGAAAACTATATAAACGTTTGTGTACATAGAGTCTATTGTGTTATGAGCCTGCTCTATTTAAATACAGGTCTGATCAAATGCGAAGAGTATACCCCTTTTTTCGAGCTTGTAAAACTGGATCTTGAATCTGCATGTTCATCTAAAATTTCAAGAGACAGGTCGGTCATCAGAATCAAAGCATAGATATACCCATTCCACTTCAAATGTATGCTTCGCATCTTGAAGTGGGATGGGTATATACCGCTCGCGACTGAAGATGTGAAGTGGGCTACTGCGAGCGGTATACCTTGGTTTTGATGGCTGGCGAAAAATAAATCTTCGCTCAGCCCCTTAAGGAGAAAATCGCGGTTTTCCCCTTAAGAATCCCCATCGCGATGAGTCACTTCAAATGTATGCTTCGCATCTTGAAGTGGGATGGGTATATCATGCAATACTTTGTTTTTTCGTATCGCGTTCTACTTGCCTAAAAA
>JABABH010000170.1 GCA_014238325.1 Coxiellaceae bacterium
ACTCATCAAAAATGGTGTAAATGACAGTTTTCTGTGACCGACCCAGCTGGGCTGCCATCAAGGACTTCAGATCATTAATGATTAATTTGCCTAATAATTGAGCATAGGTGGGGAAAGCCAGGGGTTGTAAACAAAAATAACCCACGGCTTTTTCTTCTAATATCCGCTCTACCGTCAGAACGTCTCCTTGCGAACAATCAAATAAATGGCCGATTTCACTGTTCGTCATATTATGGATTTCTGCAATGAGACTCGTGATCGATGGCCGACTCTCTTCAAGAGCTTCAATTTTTTCTATCAATCCCACTCCTTGATAAGGACGAGCTAAGCGATATAAGGTTTTTGGTTCTAAATACTGAGCGAGCTGGTATAAATCGAGGGGGATGCCAAGTGTCTCTAATATCTGCAAGACCCTTTGCAAATAACCCTCGGCCAATTTTCGATAATGGTCTTCACTCCATTCTCGCAATTCAATCAAGCGATCCTTTTTCGAGGTAAAACCACCACAAGCGAGTGGATTGTAGCTCAGACTATCGCCAATCATCGAGAACAAATAAAAAGGGCGATGCTGCTGTTTGGCAAACGCCGCGATGCGATGAGCGAGCTCCAAATCGCCTTTGCCATCGACATAAAATAAGGGCAGTTTCCGAAGCAGGGCGCTTTCAATGGTATTGCCTAATCCCGTCGTTTTACCTGAACCCGTGGTACCGATAGCCAGGGTATGCAGATTAGCATCGGTATCACTGAGTATCACTGGATCCCCAGTATATTGATGGATGCCTAAGGTGCATCCATCCATAGAGGCGGACTGAGTGAGGCGATCTAAGGCCTGCTGCTGCCGCTTTTGCGTCAAGACTGGTGTGACAGACAGATGGCGTCCTTGCCCAATTCGTTTCAACTGATGAGCTAATCCCCTAGACCCTTGCCCTAAAGCCATAAAACAGGCACTGAGAATCAGGGCATAAGGCAAAACCAGGAGATAATCCAACAAACCCGGTAGGGTGGGTAGACGGTGAATCCAATCCGATAAGAATAGGACGTTGCGTCCATGAATATCATGAAGGGGCATACCTACCATGAGCCCATCCAGCCCTAAAAACACGGCTCCCAGGATCAATAACCACCTCACTTTTATTCGATAACAACAGCCAGCAAGCGTGATGATTCCTGCCATGATGAGTGCCAGGATAGAAAAATAGGCACTACCCAATAGCAAAATCAGTATCGCGGTTCTGTTAGGGTATTGAATCAGGCCTTCTAAAATTTGATCTAAGGTTCCGGATGATGCATGGTTATTTGACATGAATGCTCTCCGGGTGTTGGAGGACAGAGTTTAAATCATACAAAGTGAGCCAGTCCGCTTCTTTCTCGTAGATCTGCATTTGTTTCCTAACAGATGAATGGCCGCAAAAATACCAGACCTGATGATATTCTCGACTTTTCAAATAAAAATGAAAAATCTTATCGCGTCGATAACGACTTTTTTTGCTGAGCTCCACTTCAATGGCAATACGTTGATCATGGAATAAAAAGTCCCCATCGCTGACATGGGTTGCGGAACCAAAGCCACGTTCATGACGGAGTTCTCGTTCTGTGACATACTGCCCGCCCCAATGTTGCTCCAGGCACAAGAATAAGGTGGTGACTTGCAGATGATGATGATACATGGCGAGCGGAATTTTCTGTAAAGGTGGTAATGGACTTTGGGCTATAGCAGCGCCTCGTCTCGTCACATAATAAATACCGAGATCGGCCATGATCCGCTGGTAGTCTAAATAATGATGAGTGGTTAATTTCTGTAATCGCTTATAGGCCGTCACGCGTTTTAGGTTTAGTTTTTGGATAATATGTTCAATCGTGACAAATCCACTGTCTTAGTCCCCTAAAATGTAACCAGTCTGTTGTAAGATTTGCGATACTGCAGATCTATAGAGTGGAGGTTACCGATGAAAAAACGTTTTACAGAGCAACAAATTCTGAAAATCTTA
>JABABH010000171.1 GCA_014238325.1 Coxiellaceae bacterium
AGCTTGGGCAGGATGGCCATGATCGTGGCGCGAAAGTTATTGCTTCAGCTTTTGGCGATATTGGATTTGATGTTGTTGCGGGTGATTTGTTTGAAACGCCTGAAGAAGTTGCTAAGTCTGCAATTAAAAATAAAGTGCATGTGATTGGAGCATCTTCGCTAACGGCTGGTCATAAAACTTTGCTTCCACAACTGGTTGAAGAATTAAAGAAAAGCGGAGGGCAAAACATCATTGTCATCACCGGCGGTGTTATTCCTCGGCAAGATTATGATTTTTTAAAAGAGCATGGGGTTTCAGCCATTTTTGGCCCTGGAACCAATGCGCTCGAAGCAGCGCGGGCTGTCATTGATTTGATAGACGGCAAACTCATAAACCGTTAAACAGGTTTATGTTTTTTTATTTGTCAAAAATATTTTGGATCGTGATCCAACCGCTGAATCTGATTTTAATTCTGTTTATAATCTCAGCAATTTGTTTGAAACTTCAATTTTTGGGCGTAGCCAAGCTAACTTCTTATGTGGCGATAGCTGGAATAATTTTACTTGGATTTACACAATTACCTGATTTGGCACTCAAATCACTTGAGAACAAATATCCTGTTCCTGAGTTAATAAACGAGCCTTATGGAATTATAGTTTTGGGGGGTGGGATATCTGCAAAGAGAGATAGCTCAGCTGCTTCATATGAGTTGAATGAGGCAGCGGATCGATTAACCGTGGCGCTTGGTATTAAGCGAGAATATCCCAATGCAAAAATGATTTTTACAGGTGGTAATAATACTTTGCTCGGTCGCGGTAAGCTCGAAGCAGATGCAGCGCGGGCCATGGTTGAAGACTTGTATGGTGATGATCTTGGTATCATATTTGAAAGCAATGCCAGAACTACGGCTGAAAATGCCAGCGAAACTAAAAAACTTTTAGAGACTGAATTGCACCGCGAATGGTTGTTGGTGACATCAGCTTATCATATGCCAAGGGCAATGGCTGTGTTTGTAAAGGCAGACTTTAAAGTAAAAGCTTATCCAGCCGATTTTGTTTCTAGCCCGTTCAGGTTTCCATATATCAGCACATCAGCGGTTAATCAGTTCCGAAAAATGAACCTCTATCTCAAAGAAATTATTGGCTATATTGGGTATCAATTGAGTGGCCGAATTTAATATTGAGTTTAAAAATTATCTTTGCGCTTTCGTATTTCTGTAAAGACTTCCAAATCGCTGGCTGCTTCCATTCCCAAATGTGTGCGGATTAAAGAATCATTAGCACGTAAAAACGGGTTGGTTTCAAGTTCAGTTGAAAGCAAAGTTGGAATGGTGGATTTGCCTTCATCGCGCAGGTTTTTAATTTCGATCACGCGCGCCTTCAATTTTGCATTTTCAGGATCAATGGTTATGGCGAAGTCTGCGTTAGCAGCGGTGTATTCATGACCGCAGTAAATAATTGTGTCGTTAGGCAGCTTCATCAGCTTTTTCAAGCTATCCCACATGTCAGCTGGCGTTCCTTCAAACAGCCGTCCGCACCCAAGCGC
>JABABH010000172.1 GCA_014238325.1 Coxiellaceae bacterium
CATAAGGGTCCCTGATGAGTAAATTAATACAAGCCGTCGAACAAGAACAAACTGCCCATAAATCGATCCCAAAATTTAAGTCCGGGGACACCGTCACGGTTCAAGTAAAAGTCAAAGAAGGGACTCGTGAGAGAATGCAATCTTTTAAAGGCATCGTCATTGCCAAACGTAATCGCGGGCTCAATTCTTCCTTTACCGTGCGTAAAATATCGCACGGAGAAGGCGTAGAACGAGTCTTTCAAAGCTATAGCCCCATCATTGCCAGCATCAGCGTAGAACAACGTGGGGCCGTCCGACGTGCACAACTATATTATCTACGCAAACTAAAAGGACGAAAAGCAAAAATTAAAGAAAAAATAGCACGACCTAAAAAATAATCTATTAAGCATCAGCCAGTAAAAGCACCTACTGGCTGATTCCCTAACAGAGTACTAAGCCGGACATCGATGGTATTAGGAGTACCAGGAAGGCTTCGGTTAGAAAAGAAACCATCAGGATAGTCCAAGCCTATGAAGAAAAAGCCTAAGCGGAATATTTGTACCCGTTCCTAGATATAATAAAGGTATGATTAATCTAAGAGCTTTCAGGAAGAGCCGTAGAATATCCATATGCGCACGCATAACAAACCTCCTCACCATATATTCAAGAGAATATTCCAACAGTCCAAAAAGAACCCAGACGGGCACTATCCAAGGCTCCAGAGGTCGAAATTCAGGAAGATCATTTTCGTCTTCAGTATACCCTTCTTCCTGCAAAGGTCTGGTAATTCAGGACTATTGCTGTCTTCACTGATAAATATTTAATGAAAGCGATGATTTTATTTTCATTATAATAAAAACACTATACTACCTTGGCTAGATACTCTTCGCATCGCTCGACACCAACCTCAGGCTGTTCTGCAGTAGTATTCTCAAGAAAGTTAATCCGTCCGGACTTCTCATCATCAGTTTTATCGGATGATGTCTGACCATCATGGATTCGCTTGGGGCCTTCAAGCGTTTCAGATGGCGATGGCAATGCTTATTATTCAAAAGAATTTCTAGGTGAATCGACGCTGACACTCTTCTAATGCCTTCTGTATAGTACCCTTATTAACTTCATGGGTACTAAAAAAATTAGAAAAACATAAGCCTTTCTGTAGCTTAGACAAGAAAGAAGAATCCGGGTTCATTTTGTCGCTCAAAGCATAACAAGAGAACAGCAAAGGTGATGAGTCCCCATATGGCGATGAGTTTACCCCCTAGGGTGATGAGTTCATCCCATCCATAAAGCCTAGTACACTCTTCTCCTTGTAGAAGTGTGGCGCCTGCAGCTGATAATTCACGACTATTGCTTTCTTCTTTCATATAACGCACTCCTCACTGATAAATATTTAATATACCGCTCGCAAATAAAGATGCGAAGTGGGTTACTGCGAGCGGTATATTATATCGATACTCAACAGAAATACATTACTGTTGCCGTGGATAAGAGGCATGATAAAATAAACATGGCTACAGCCCACTAGACACTTAGAAGCTGCCCTCCCCACCCTGCTTTAGTGTCAAATCTTTCCTAAAGGCATTAAGGGCTCTCTTAGATGTCACTCAATGAGTTCGAGCTGAGCCGTGCAGCTCCCGATATTTGATCAGCCTCATATTCCTCAGACCCTTCCGAAGCAGCATCTGGCCACCACCAATTATAAAAAAATCGCCATGCGTTGTCATACCATGGTTGAGGTGATACTGCTGTTACTTCAGTATCGTCACTCCCTTTAATATTATCTTGTGCTACCTCAATACCATCGAGCACGCTCATTGAGAAGATTTCTGGGGCTATATCAGCAATAATCTGAGTGAACGACTGATTTCTGATCTCTTCCTGAGGTTGTTTTTTTAATGTCTCGTATAGGTTTGTATACTGCTCCCTTGAGAGAGCCTCTAATTTTAAGCATATCTCAACATCCTCGATCCCCAGTTTAGCGCTACCTCGCTCATTAAAGCGTTGTACTAGGGTAAGCATCTCGGGATTATCTATCAAAATGTCCGTGATCTTAGTAAAATTTTTTACAATTCCCTCTGCTGCTTCTGAAGATAAGCCCTTGAACTGGGAAGACATGTTAGATTGAAGTGAAACAAGTAGCTTAGATAGAGATTCTATATTGGGATATTTACTGATCCGTTTCCATAACTCAATTTGCTCTTCTGGAATGAGCTTCAACAAGGGTGATAAGGCATATAAAATCTCTTTTTGCTTATCGAGCTCTATTAAAACCTTTCGAGCATTCCACACTGTTAAGCTATCTTTATAGGATAATATTAATCGTATACGAGCATCGATAAAAACAGTCACTTGAACAATGTCAGGAGCCCATTTTGAGCTCAAACACTCCTCCAGAAACTTGCTAAGCTGTTGCGGTGTCTCCCAGTGCTTTGGATCCTTACTGTCTAAAAACCCTTTCAGCGTTCGCAGCTCAGCTTTAGGACGGTCAAGGATAGAAAAAATAGTATGCCAATTGAATACAGACTGATAATGATCTTTGAAGAATAAAATAATATCCCATAAGGACTGTAATGTTTCACTGCCACTTTCGACATACAATTTTAAAAAAATATATAGCGTTAGTGATTTATTATCGTCAACAACATCCTTAACACAGGAGAGGGCTCTTATAATATTGAGTATAAGACTACCATGTGGCTCAGATAAGTCGATATACTGAAACGATACGCCTGTCTGCTTGAATAACAGATCACGCAGTTCTTTGCTATGATCAACGCTGCAATCCTGAGCCTTGGATCGGAATAATTTAAATCGCTCTAAAAATTCACGTATTCTTTCAAGCATCCTATACAAATAGGCGTAGATATTATTCCATAAATGTCCTAACATATGCAAGAAATGCGATGCATCCGCGCCCGTTCCCTTGGTGACTAAGTAATACGCCGCTGTCGACGCGCTTTTGCTTCTTCATAACGTCGCTTTTCTGTAGCATTATTGATGGTTAGGGCTTCCACAGGTTGCGGTTTTAAATTAGCATTCACGGATACCATCGTGACATAGCAAGCATTCGTATACCTTTGCTCGCCGGTCATCAAATTTTCAGCCACGACCTTAATACCCACTTCCAGTGAAGTCCGACCGACATAATTCACTGAGGCATAGCAAGTGACCAACTCACCCACATAAACTGGCTGCTTAAATAATACCTGATCCACAGATAAGGTGACAACATAAGTCCCCGTATAACGTGCAGCACAAGCATAAGCCACATGATCAATCAGCTTTAAGATATAGCCGCCATGAATATTGCCCGCAAAATTAACTTTCTCAGGCGTCATCACCTCAGACATAATCAATGAACGTCGATCAGCTCGGTTGCTACTCATGTACCCTTTCCACCAAACCTTCTGATACCTTCAAGATGGGGTCTCCCTCTACAGGTTCTATTTTATCTAATGTGAGCGCATCAATAAAACGACAGGTCTCACTCGCAGCCAGTCGAAAATGTCGAGCTAATCCTACAATAATGAGGCAAAAAGGTGCCAACATCATACAATCCCAACCCAAAGGAATAGCATGTTTCCCATGTCCAAAATTACCATAATAAGACATCAGGGTTAGGCCAATAAAATAAGGCCAAATCCAGATAGATGCGCGCCAATTCAACAGAAACTGCTTCGATTTAGAAAACCAGCGATGGTGCACTAATAAAACACCTAGGCCAATGATCAACGCAATATCTAACCTCATATTAATTTCCCAACCGCTCCAATATATCATGAGTGTACAGATATAAAAAGCCAGTATGGACCATATCGTTCCATAGGGTAATCTAAAGGGCCGATGATAATTCGGCGCTTGGACCCGTAAAGTCAATAAGCAAATCGGGCCCACTGCATAAGTTAAAGTCATCAAGGAGGTTAAAAAGGTAATCATGCTATTCCAACCTGGTAAGGGTGCAAATAAACACATACCTAACACAAAATTAGCCATAATAGAAAATACAGGATTCCCTTGCACATTTAATTTTTTAAATATTTCCGGTAATTGCTGGTTCATTCCCATCCCATATAAAGAACGAGCCGCACTGCTGGAATAGATCAGCCCTGCTGCCAATGGACCAATAATCGCCCCTAAATACACAATAGGCAGCAGTGCTTGCAGATGTTGATCACGTAAGAGTGCCGCTAACGGACTATTCGAGCCATGAAAAGCTAATTTCTGTAGTCCAGCCATGCTTCCACCCGGCAATGCAATTAAAAAGGCAACCTGCAATAGTAGATAAATGACTAGACATATCGCAACCGATCCAATAATAGCGAAGGGTAAGGCGTAATAAGGGCGTTTTGCCTCCCCTGCCATTTCACAAGCTTGCTTGAATCCATTAAAAGCGAATAAAATACCACCTGATGCAACTGCCGCAAAAACCCCATGAATCCCAAAGGGCATAAAATGAGCCGTTATCATCTGTGTATGCTGTGTCGGCATAAAGCAAGCCAATAAAACCAAAGAAATAAATATAGGAATCAATAACTTAAATACTGTTAGGACGTTATTACATAACAACAGCCATCGCAAGGAAAACACATTTAATGCACTAATCAACAGCATTAATATGCATGCCATACCATAACCATAGCCAGTCAGCCCACCATTTAAATGCACGAGTCCAGGGAAAAAATAACTGATGTACTGCAATACAGCTTGTACTTCAGTCGGCACTAAAGTGGCATAAGATAGCCATATGATCCAGGAAAAAATAAAACCGACAATACCGCCATGCGTATATTGTGGAATACGGGTACTAGCCCCCGTAATAGGAAGCAACGCACATAATTCTGCAAAAACAAAGCCAACAATAATGACACCAACGCCACCAATCACCCAAGATAAAATCGCACCCGGGCCGGCCAGTATGGAAGTATAATAAACAGCAAATAGCCACCCTGAGCCCAGGATAGCGCTCACTGACGCGAACAGTAATGCAAAGGCAGAGATAGAACGTTTTTTTTCCACAAATCTATTCCTTCAAGTGTTACATAATGAATATGCAATGACCTACTATCCCCATCATCGTCAATGCACCCGTCCTAGACTCAGCTGAGCAATCACTCACTCAGCTACCTAGAAGATGAGTGTTAGGATACTCGGCCTGTCATCAGTTTTCTAGTGTTCAAAAAAAATATATCCATTATATGAAGAAAACATTAAAGCACTCTGAAAGAAATAGCCCATCCATAGACGTAGCAACAACCCCTATTGAATTTTTCCGTATCGCCTGTAAGTCTCGCTGATAGCTCCTTGGCAGGTTTTTGTCTCATTGCTCCTGACATGGAGGACTATATAATAGCAAATATGCTTGAACACACTTAATCAATAATGGACATTCTTATGCCAACATCATCCAAACCTGTCCTCGTACTCATCGATGGATCTTCTTATTTATTCCGTGCTTATTACGCGCTACCACCTTTGCACAATCCAGCAGGAACACCCACCGGTGCCATCTATGGCGTTGTTAATATGATGAAAAAATTAATCACGGAGTACCAACCCCAGTATATTGCTATGGTCTTTGACCCCAAAGGGCCAACTTTTAGACATGCAAGCTATCCTGAATATAAAGCTAACCGCACCCGTATGCCTGACGATTTAGCTCAGCAAATCCCTCCTTTATTTGAAGTGATTCGTGCATTAGGGGTTCCGCTGATCGTGAAAGAAAAATATGAAGCTGATGATGTGATCGCCACCTTAGCAAAGCAGGCAGAAGAAGAAGGATTACAGGTATTGATCGCGAGCCCAGATAAAGATCTAGCGCAGATAGTCAGTGATGATATTCATTTACTGAATACGATGACCCAACAAGTCTTGGATGTTCCTGGCGTCATTAAAAAATTTGGCGTCGCGCCGGAGCAAATAGTCGATTATTTAACCTTAGTAGGTGATGCCGTCGATAATATTCCTGGCATACCCAAGGTGGGTCCTAAGACCGCCCAAAAATGGCTGCTCGAATATGGATCTCTCGATCGTATCCTGCAGCACGCAACCAAGATTAAAGGCGCCGTAGGCAATAGCTTACGTGCCCACCAAGAGGATATCCCATGCACACGAGCACTCGTGACACTTCATACGGACGTTGAATTAGCTTATACTCCCACCCAATTACTGCAAACCTCACCCAACCAACAGGCTCTGATTCCTCTATTTAAAACATTAGCCTTTAAGTCTTGGCTATCGGAACTGCTATCCCCTTCATCGATAGCTACAAAATATACCTACACGACGATTTTAAGCAAAAAAACGTGCTTGGAATGGATCGAAAAATTAAAAGCCACGAATATCTTTGCCATGGAAACGATCACCAGCCATGAGGATCCCATGACAGCCAAACTGGTTGGCCTATCTTTTGCTCTACCCACCCAAGAAGCGGCCTATCTACCACTCGGCCATGATTACCCAGAGGCTCCCACGGCATTAAACAAAGCATGGGCCTTAGAAAACTTACAATACATTTTTAAGAACCCTGAACAATGCATCGTAGGCCAAAATCTTAAGCAGCATCTTGAAGTTTTATACCAAGCCCATATGATGGTGAATGCAACGCTGGCTGACACCTTGCTGGAAGCTTATGTTTTACATAATACGGGGCGGCACAACTTAAACAACTTATCAGAGCGATATCTCAGCCATACCCCCATCACTGTAGCTTCCATCACGGGGACAGGTGCCAAGCAGTTAACATGGAATCAGATTGAAATTGAGAAAACTGGCCCTTATGCCGCCGAGTCTGCCGAATTATCCTTACGCTTACATCAAACCCTCAGCACTAAGCTGAGCGAACAAGCTGCTTTAAACCATCTATTCTATGCCATTGAAATGCCTCTCGTCCCCATATTAGCCAAGATGGAAATGCACGGCGTTTTAATGGATGCTCATTTATTAAAGGAACATAGCAAGACACTCGATAAAAAATTAAAAGCATTAA
>JABABH010000173.1 GCA_014238325.1 Coxiellaceae bacterium
ACCCATACCACCGATACCCCCTAAATTAGAGAGACTAAAACAGCCTCCCTGCATATCAGCCATGGATAAGCCGGTAGTCCTGGCTTTCTCACTGATCTCAGTTAATTCGCGTGCAATCTCAAATAACCCCTTTTGATCGACATGCCTGATAACCGGTACGACTAGGCCTGAGGGTGTATCCACAGCCACACCGATATTAAAGTATTTCTTTAAGATCAGCAGGTCTTTCGTCGTATCTAAGGAAGCATTAAAACTGGGATACTCCTTTAATGCTGCTACGACTGCTTTCATGATAAAAGGCAATAGCGTTAACCGAACTTTCTGCTGCTCAGCATAAGGTTTTTGACTCTGACGGAAGGCTTCACATTCTGTAATATCAGCCTCTGAAAACTGCGTGACATGTGGAATGGTGGCCCAATTACGTGCTAAATTGATCCCCGTAATTTTTTTGATTTTGGATAGAGATCGGGGTTCTATATCACCAAATTTAGAGAAATCAAGCACGGGCATGGATGGCCAGCCACCGACTGCACTAGAGGACTGGTTCGCGAGTTGCAATTGCCGTTGTACGAACTGTTGCACGTCTTCTTTAGTCACTCGGTTTTTAAGACCGGAGCCGGGAATGTTTTTTAAATCGATGCCCAGTTCCCGCCCTATCCGACGCACAGCTGGGCTTGCATAGATGGCCTGGGAAGTCTCGTCTGTATCCGTTACTGCTTGTTCAGCAGGAGTCTGAATGGTAGCAGTCTCTTTTGATGACTCTATGGTGGCGGACGCAGTGTCTAAAGCTTCAGGCTTGGAAGCTGCTTTATCGGTAGAGACTTCCAGTTGAAGAATAGGATCACCTTCTTTAATACGATCCCCCACCGAAATTTGAATCGCTTTGACATGACCCGCAATCGGAGAAGGAACATCCATGGTGGCCTTATTGCCTTCTAGCGTAATCAGTGAATCATTTTCGGATACCGTATTACCCACAGCAACTAATACGTCAATGACTTCTATATGGGTTTCACCAGAAAGGTCCGGCACTACCACTTGCTCAATATGCTTCGTCACCACATTTCCCCTTAATTGAGATTTCAATGAGCTCTGTTGTCATTTAGACGGTCCATGGATCTGGACGATCCGGATCGATCTTTAATTTTTTCATCGCAGTCATTAAATCACGCGAATTAAACGCCCCTTCCTGAGACAAAGCTTGTAGGGCAGTATATACAATCATGGCAGCATCCACCTCAAAAAAACGTCGCAATGCCGATCGCGTATCGCTGCGCCCAAAACCATCGGTACCTAATACGAAATAAGGCTTATCTATAGCGCTGCGAATCTGATGAGCCATTAATTTAACATAATCCGTCGCGGCAATCACCGGGCCTTTCTGTTTGCTTAATAGCGTTTCCACCAAGCTAGATTTTGATGGTTGATCGGGATGTAATCGATTAAAGCGAGCGACCGACTCGATATCTCGTCGCAATAGATTAAAACTGGTCACGCTCCATATATTCGCCGCTATATGGTAGGTTTTTTCCAATATATCTGCTGCTTTAATGACCTCGAGTAAAATAGCACCTGCACCAAGTAACTGAACCATGGGCATTTTTTTTGACGTCTGGGTGGTTTCACGAAATAAATACATACCGTCTACAATGCCTTTTTCTACCCCTTTAGGCATAGGAGGGTTCCGATAAGCTTCATTCATCAAGGTAATATAATAAAATACATGTTCTTGATCTTGCATCATACGCTTTAGGCCGTCTTGCATGATCACCGCTAATTCGTAGCCAAATGCTGGATCATAAGCACGACAGCTGGGTACCAAACCATACATTAATAAGTTATGTGAATCTTGGTGTTGTAAGCCTTCCCCTGGTAACGTCGTTCTACCGGCCAATCCACCCATAATAAAACCGCGTGCTTGCATATCTGCGCCTGCCCAGACTAAATCACCGACACGCTGATAACCAAACATGGCATAATAGGTATAGATCGGTATGAGAGGATAATGATGATTGGCATAGGCTGTAGCTGCTGCAATCCAACTAGCCATCGCGCCACCCTCAGAAATACCTTGCTGCAACAGCTGTCCCGTTTGATCTTCGCGATAGGTCACTAATTTTTTGGCATCCTCAGGAGTATATTTTTGGCCTTCTACCGCATAAATACCTGTCTGACGAAATAAACCTTCCAGACCTAAAGTGCGTGCTTCATCAGCAACAATAGGCACGACTCGATCCTTAATAGCTGGATCTTTAAGCAAGACCATCATAATGCGAGAAAAGGCCAGCCCTGTAGGCAATGCTCTCTCGCCACTGCCTTTTAGTAGGGCATCAAAACGATCCAGGGCTGGGACTGTTAAGGGCTTACATTGAGCATTCCTTGCTGGCAAGGGACCACCTAATTGAGCCCGCCTATCTTTTATATAGTGAAATTCATCACTTTTTTCATCAAACTTTAGAAAATCTAAAGTTTTCAATTGTTGATCTGTCAAGGGTAAATTAAAGCGATCTCGAAAAATTTTTAATCCTTGAGGTGTCAAAGACTCTAGGTTATGGGTAATATTTTTCCCTTCTCCATCCTCGCCATAACCAAAACCTTTCACAGTCTTAGCTAGAATCACCGTTGGCCGACCACAATCTTTCTGAGCCTCTTTGTAAGCGGCATAAATTTTTTGAGGATCGTGGCCACCATCGATCAATGCCTTTAAGGCTTCATCACTCATACCAGCCACGAGAGCTAATAATTCTGGGTATTTGCCAAAGAAATTCTCACGCATATAGGCACCGTCATGCGCTGAAAAATTCTGATATTCACCGTCGACCAGCTCACCCATCCTTTGTAATAAAAGACCCGATGCATCCTGTTGTAAAAGGGGATCCCAATTACTCCCCCAAATCACCTTAATAACACGCCATCCGGCACCACGGTAAATGCCTTCTAAAGCCTGGATAATTTTTCCATTGCCTAAAACGGGGCCGTCTAATCGTTGTAAATTACAATTGATAACGAAGATCAAATTGCTCAGTTTCTCTTGGCTTGCGACAAGCAAAGCGCCTAAAGATTCAGGTTCACCCATCTCTCCATCACCACAAAATGCCCATACTTTGCGATGTGCCGTATCCAGCAATCCACGGTGATGTAAATATTTCAAAAGTTGCGCTTGATAGATAGCCATGAGTGGGCCCAATCCCATCGACACGGTTGGGAACTGCCAAAAATTTGGCATAAGATAAGGATGTGGATAAGAGGATAGACCTGTTTCTGAAAAAGCTTCTTGACGAAAATGCAGTAAATGCTCTTCTGTGATGCGGCCTTCTAAAAAGGCCCGCGCGTAAATACCTTCCGCAGAATGACCCTGAAAGAAAATGAGATCATCAGCAGAGAAAAAGTAATTTAAACCTACCTCAACCAATGTCGCAATGGAGGCATACGTTGATATGTGCCCACCTAAGCCTTCTTTTTTAGCTGCCACACGCATGACCATAGCCAAAGCATTCCAGCGCAAATATTCCGAAACGCGATTCATCAATACAACATCTTCTGGAATACTGGACTCTTGCTCCGCAGCAATCGTATTCGTATAAGGAGTTATCGCATCAGCAGGGACTGAGATACCCACTTCTGCTGCATGCTTTAATAACCGAGACAAGAGAAATTCAGCACGATGAAGGTCTTGATAATCAATCACAGCCTCTAAGGAATCCAACCACTCTTGAGTTTCTATAGGATCCCTATCTTGATCATTTTTAAGACTATCTACCATCATGCTATCACCTAATTTTAGAGTGGAATGCATACTGCCCAAAAATATAGGCCACGCTCATCATAAGATATTACCTCTAACCAAACCAAAAACCAATGCTAAATACGCCAATAATTAATAGCCATATAGATAAACTTCGATTGACCAGACTATTGAGAGGTTCTAAGCATTTATGGGTAAGTACTGCATGGTCTTCTGATTGAGGCAGTGAATGTCCTAGGGCCATTAATCCGCAGGCAACCACCTGTTCTGGCAAGTCACTTAAGCCTTCATACAAATGATCATACCATACCTGGAATACAGGAGAAAATTGACCAGCCATCGCATAGGTGATACCCAATAAACGGACGGGTATCCAGTCTAATATGGCCCGAAGTTTTGTGGTCCATACCAGTAATGCTGCCGACTCATCATGGTGGCCTCGTCGTTCCTTCAATAAATTCTCAAATTGTGCTAACGATGCATACAATAAAACACCCAGGGCGCCCAGGATGAGTAACCAAAAAATTAAGGCAAAAATTCGTTGATACAGATATATGAGGATGTCATGAAAGCCACGATTCTGTGTGGATTCGTCGCTAAGTGGTCGAGCATCCATACAATATAACACAATCAATAAAGTCAGCACATAATAACCGATATTGCTGAATGTATAGTAGTAGAGGAGAGTGGCTAATATTACATAGATCAGTAATAGGGGGAGCAGAAGCAAAAGAACCGATCCACCTCCTTGCCAAACAGACCAATGAGCACAACGAGCCTTTAACCCGTCATAATAAAGTTGCAAAAAACGATCCTTTTTCAAATGCTTACCCCATCCCATCCAGCGTTGAATGAGCAAGGCAATCAGGATAGTAATCAATAACATGGCTTATCCCTTAAATGAGCTATACAGAGTTGATCATTTTGGCTCATATATCGATTAAAATCTAGCATCTGAATACATCAGTCGTGTTGAGAGCAGCAGTATGCACCGTTAAACCAAAAATAGTCGGGGATTAATCGCGACGCAAACGATTGACCATCGCTACGGGAGTTGGATATTTCATGACTACCCAGTATGAAGAAACCATAAAGGATAATAAAGTGGCGGCCTCTATTAGATACAAAGCTTGGCTCGAAATCATCTTGGTTTCAAAAGCTAGCGTTGCGATAATCAAAGAAAATTCACTAATTTGAGCCAAACGGACTCCAACTTCCCAAGATACGGGGCTCGCCTCTCCACTCCATTTAAGTAAGGTCCAATAACTAAAGGGCTTCACCAATAACACCAAGCCTAGCAGCACAAGTGCCGGCAAAATGACGACGGGCAAGAAGTTCAAGTCGAAGGTTGCGCCCATTGCTACAAAAAAAAGTACCAGGAAAAAATCACGTACAGGTTTCAGGCTTTCTGCAATGTAGACAGACACCGGACAAGATGCCAAGCTGACACCTGCTATGAAAGCCCCAATTTCTGTCGATAAGCCTAATACTGTTGCCAGCTGGGCCATGCTCAGGCACCAAGCAATGGCTAAGAGGAAGAGGTATTCTTTAATCCGGTTGAATTTCGAAAAGAGGAAGAGTAAAACAAAGCGATTGAAACAATAGGAAAATAATAGGATCGCTGGAAACCCAATGACAGCTATCCCAATTTCTTTTAATAAGGACCCCGAATGACTTCCCACGCTATTCAATAACAATAAAACGAGGATAGCTAGAAAGTCTTGCAGCAGCAAAATACTAATCATCACTTCCCCGGTATGTTGATGATGCAAGACGGTCGTGGGTAATAGCTTAATCCCGATAATCGTACTAGAAAAAACCATAGCAGCACTCACCACCCAACATGCGGTGGTCGTATACCCACTGTAATAGGCAACAATATAACCCATCGCAGCAAAAATAATAGAGCTAACTACAGCTACCCATGTGATTTTTTTAAACATGAGCACTAGCTTCTTCAAGGGAAGGTCCAATCCCAGCAGAAAGAGCAAAAAGATAATCCCTATATCACTGAAACCACTCACCATCTTGGGGTTCTGAATCAAACGAATACCCCAAGGACCCAGCACAATACCTAAGAGCATATAGGCAACCAACATCGATTGGCGAGTCATCAAGGCCAGCGTTGATAATACTGCAGCCCCACAGAAAATAAGAAACATCAAGAAGAGAATATGATTCATCGCACACATCCCAAGTAAAATCGTCTATCCAAAGGTTTGCTATCACTATAACAGAATTTTTCTCATGCTTTCACATCTGAATCCAGGATCGCTGCCGAAGGAAGACTTTGGGCTTCGTCTAGCGTGCTGGATATCGAGACCACTTATCCGTGATGCCAATCATAGAAAAGCCCAAATAAGCACGAACCTTAAGCCATCGGCCATCTTGACTGAGCTGCGCGCGGCAACGATAAATCTTCCCTGTTCGTGGATCTAAAATTCTGCCTTCTTCATATTGCCCATGACCGCCCTCTATCAAGCTGCCAATAATCAATAAGCCAAGGATAGGAGCATTATGTTGCCAACCTCGACAACCAACGCATCGCACTAACGCATTCGGATGCCCTGGATAGACTTTTTTAATTTTACCAAAATACCTATCTTTATCTTTCCAAATATGAATAATACTAGACGGCTTATTCAAATCATGATCAATGGTTTGCCAATCTCCTACAATACTCCGTTCAGGCACCAAAGAATTGGCATAAGCTCCACTGTATACCTGCCATGCCAGACATGCGGCCAACAACAACATATACTTCCCTATAGTCATCACTATTACTCTCCTTAGCTTTACAAGACAGAAAATTTTATCATTTTTAGTCATTTTTTCTATAGAAAAGTTCAAATTAAATCAAAATAATTGAAACTTATTGTTTTTTTTCGTAAACTATACTAAAGAGTTAGTCATTTTAATCAGGGAGAAAATAATGCCAACACAACAGAAGAAACGCGGGCGACCCAAAAAGGCGACGAGTAAGACGTCTATACGCCTAAAGAAGGTCATGATGGAACGCGACCAAGCTCGCAAGAAACTGCAAGCAGTTCAGAAAAAGCTAACTAAATCCAAAAAAGATGCTTCTAAGCAGTTAGACAGGCTCAAAAAGCAATTGGCTAAAAAAGCACCGGCTAAGCGCACGGTAGGCAAGACGGTCGTTAAGCCTAGAGGTAGACCTAAGAAAAGCACAACCGCCAAGCGCGCTACGCGCCGCACTAAAGCTGTGACTACCATGACAGCTTCAAAAAAACGTAAACCAGGGCGCCCCAGAAAAATCCAGTAATGCGCCTCGCATGAAATTACGAATCCTGATACCGTCTCTCGGCGGGATCAGGATGCCTACAAGCAACCTGATATTTATCCAAGATGGCTAAACGGCCCCAAACCTTCCTATATTGCCTAGCAATGCTGCTTGATATATTTCAAAATGCGGGTACGAACCTCATCGACGGACCCTATACCTGAAATACGTGTATAAGCTCCTATATGCTCTAAACCACACTCCACAGCCTCTCGATAATACGCAATTAAGGGTTGGGTATCACGATGGTAGACACGTAAACGGGCTCGCACTGTCTCCTCTCTATCATCTGCGCGCTGAATCAAAGCCTCTCCCGTTTGATCATCTTGGCCACTAACCTTGGGTGGATAATACTGCATATGATACACACGTCCTGATCGAGGGTGAATGAAACGCCCCGTTATGCGGCTAATAATTTCTTCGTCGGGCACATCAATTTCAATCACCGCGTTTATCACAATATGGGCATCACGCAAGGCATCAGCCTGTTGAATGGTACGAGGGAAACCGTCTAATAAATAGCCTGCCTGACAATCAAAGTCGGCAATACGGTTTTTTACTAATGCGATCACGATATCATCAGGCACTAACCGCCCAGATCCTATAATATGCTCAACTACTTGCCCTAATTCACTTTTCTCCGTGATGGCTTGTCGTAAGATGTCTCCTGTCGCAATCCTGGGGATACGATAATAATCAGCTAGAAATTGCGCCTGAGTGCCTTTGCCTGCACCTGGTGGGCCTAATAAAACGATACGCATGATAGTTCACTTATAATATTAGCTCGTCGTTTCTGGATGGGCACAGACGGAATATCTCATATCAGACGCTTCGCGCAATCGTCCACTTAAGTTCATGACTAAGCGCTTAGCCAAAGGCGACTTGCCTGGCCCACAAATATAAAAGCTGCCTTGCTGAGCCACCCCTCCAGATGGATTAAATTGCAAAGCCTGATCCCGATTGAAACTGCTTTTCCAAATTAAGCGATAATAATCCGGTAAGGCAGGATAGTCACGCCATATTTTATGATGTATTAGGACTAATTGGCCAGCGCTCCATAATCCATCACATTGTTGGTGATCGGAGCTTCCACACAAGATGACTACCTGGCCCCGCTCTGTAGCCAATATCCGCGACCATACAACTATCCTCGTGATACGATCTGCTACAGCCGTCATACGAATGTGTGCCAACGTATACTGCCAGCGTGGATAGGATAAAGTACATAATAGGGTTACCAGTAGCATGATGATTAAAAGCTCAAATAAAATTAATCCCTGCGTTTTGTTAACGATACATCTTTCCATTGCTCTGGCCAAACACGAATAAGATGCACGGTATTCTCATGCACCTTGATAATTTCCATAGGATACCCTGCTAATCGTAAAGCAACGCCTGATCTCGGTATCATTTCTAAATATTCCATAATCAAACCACTCAAGGTTTTGGGCCCCTCTGTAGGCAGGCGCCAATTCGTTACGCGATTTAAATCGCGTACGCCAATACGTGCATCCACGAAGTAACTCCCGTCCGATTGCTTTCGTACCCATCGGGTTAAAGAGTCTTGGACATTCACCACCAACTCCCCCACAATTTCTTCGAGAATATCATGCAAGGTGACTAAGCCCTGGATATCACCATACTCATCCACCACTAAAGCAAGACTTTTCCGTTCTTTTTGAAAATGGAATAATTGTTCATTTAATAACGTTACTTCAGAGATAAAATAAATCTCGCCCGCCATATTCAGCAAATCATCCTTATTCATATAGCGCTTTCTCGGCCATAGCTTAATCACATCTTTTATATTAATTAAACCGATGACTTGTTCAATACTGTCACGGTAAAGCAATAGATAAGTATGTCGAGAGCTGGTCAAGGCTTCCCAAATATCATCCCAATCATCCGTAATATCAATAGCATGAATACGATTACGAGGCACCATCACATCCTCTACCGTCATCTGTCCTAAATTCAGCACACGCAATAAGATCTTTTGATAATTAGCGCCAACCTTAGCACTCACATCCCGCACCACCGTTCGTAACTCTTCCGTGGTCAAGGGCTCTAAAACGTTAGCCTGTATCCGTACGGAGAATAATCGAAGAAAGGCGTTCGCAATACCATTAACGACAAAGACCAAGGGATATAACAGGCGCAATAGTATTTTCAAAGGCAAAGAGACAAAAAAGGCGACCGGTTGTGGGTATAAGGCGGCTAAAGTTTTAGGTGCCGTTTCTGAAAAAATTAACACAAAAAAGGTTAAAATAATCGTTGCGATAATCAAACCCAGGCTACCGAAATAGCGCACAGCAATGACCGTCGCGATAGAGGAAGCCAAGATGTTGGCAAACGT
>JABABH010000174.1 GCA_014238325.1 Coxiellaceae bacterium
ATGGCGAGTTAGTGGAAGGATTTGCATCATTACCACTGGAAGGCCATGATGAGAGCAAACATGCGTGGTTCGAAAAAACCTTATTGCATCATTTCGGTAAAACCTGTGAAATACTGATTTTTCTAATAGGAGCTATGACCATCGTTGAGATCATTGATCACTTCAATGGTAATACTTCGAGCTCGTTCCACAGAGCTCCCAGACAAACGTTGAATATACTCAATCTGTTCACGGCACAACTGAATATCTAATAAGGGTTTCATCAATGACTGATGGTCTGAAACCGCGAGTCTATCTTTTAAAAGAATGGCTTCAGGCATCTGATTAAAAACGCTAATTTCATCATTTACGGTGTCGATTTCAGGAAATGGCTCAAGCACTGCCTCAGCGACAGTATCTGATTTTTCGTAAAATTGATCTAATGCCATCATCGCTGAGTCAACATAAGAAAGCTGGTCACCGTGCTCCTCAAAAACCGCTTGAAGGCGTTCAATACTCGTATAATCACCTACTAATGGCGTTGCTGCCATCACAGCTGCTTTCTCCTTCCATTGTTCTAAGCAATGCTGAGAAGCTTTTAATTGTTTAATCATAGCATCAGATGGCGCATCGACCTTTAAAAAATGGTTCAACCGCATGCTGTGTACGGGGGAAGGATCAGCATAAAAGAATTTGCCACGCACAATTTTAGATTTATAAAGAAAATGCGCTTCTCCTGGTGCTTGCTCTTTTAAATCAAGTAAGTCAATACGAGCCCGTTTATCTACACGCGCTCCACGGGCATCTTGATAGGTACCTAATACGCTTCCTTGATCCACCTGAAAGCTTTCAACATGAGTCACATAGGATTCCCCAGCCGATTTCATAAAGAAGTCCCAAGTTTCAGTCGGATCTTCCAATTTCATGCAGACTTTTATATTCGTATTCGCACCAATAGAGGCTGCTTCTTCTTTAGAAACTTTTTGAAAAGCAGGTAAATCTTGTCCCGCAAAAACGACAGAAAAGCCTAAGGATCGCGCCTGTGCCGGCACAACAGAGAATCCTTCAACCGCATAATAACCGTATTCATCCAAAATACATAAGAAGGGTGTTTTTGCATTGGTAGGTTTCGTATCAATGAGGTCAGCATATTTTCCCTCAACCTGCTCTCCTAAACCAGATGCCATCATAGCTTTTAAAGTCGAGACAATGATCTTTCCTAAATTAGACAATTCATCGGGAGACTTTTCAAGCGCTGGCAATAGCACGCATAAAATTCTACGATTCAATACCACATCTCGCAGGCTCACTTCAGCTAACTTCGTACGCATAATATGGCTATAAGTATCCGCCAATGAGGTGAAGACACGAACAAGCTGCATGGTAATAAAACCATGCTGCTCCAATACCTGAGACACCTGCTTACCTTTTTTTTCTTTATTATATCCCGGCAACGTTAATACATAATTCGTAATAGGCTCCATCGTACTCGCTGGCATATTTTCCAAGCTGACTGGATCGGCATTGTCTCGTAAAAATAATTTATCCACTACAATCGCTTCTAGTCGCGGCAAGTGAAAATAATTTCGAATGCTATTCGCATCTAATAAGACGTGCCCCGCATCACGCATCGCCACCAATAATTTCATCAGCGCCTCAACGAATGCAATAGCCCGACCTTTCCACATGTCACCATCCGAGGAAGAAGAAGCTTTATCCATTAAGCTCACAATCAGCTGAGACAACATACTGGAGGAACCGCTAGAAAAAGGATTCAATGTATTAGATAAGCGAGTCTTCTGTGGGCCAATAATATCACGAGCACCTGTCATGAAATTAATGACGAGCATATCATCTTCGCGATGCATCGCTTGGATCATAGAAAATAACTTAGCAAATAAAGCGTTATCGCCTTTACCATCGATATAAATAAAACCACTCGCTTGCACCAATGCATTATAAGCAATCGAGATAAGTGCTTCTGTTTTACCACTACCGGTAGAACCAAATATTAAAACATGTGTGCGCATGTCTTCATTGGTAAACCAAAGTTCTTCTTCTGTTTTAAGGTCATTACCAAAATAGTAAATACCGCTCGCTGAACGAGGCTTCTGACTGCCGGGCATCGGATCATTATAGTCTTTAAGATGTGAATATAAGGGCAAGCGAAACGGGAGTTTTAGACGGCGCGTCTTAGTATAAGCAAAAGTAAGGATACCCAGGATTAAAATAAAGTCTGAAAAATAAGACATCACACAAGAAGCTATAGCCAATACCAATAAAAATATTGAAATATGCTTAGGGTTACTCAGCGAATCTGCGATGCGCACACTCAGCGTACGCGTATCCCGCAAGACTTGCGAATGAAAACGTTCGTGCTTCTCTTCTAATCCACGCGTCTGGTATCCCATACGCTCCCCGCAGTTTCAGTGTATAAAATATTGTCAATCTCTGCTGCTAGAGCCGTCACAGCTGTTTGGTATGTGGGCGTGCGTAATCTATGGCCCACGGCTCGTTCTGCTAAACGATGGCCAAATAAGGCTGCTATCTCCACCACACAAGTAGGTCGTCCGACTGCATTCAAGCTATACCATAAAGGACGGTCTACTGGCTTTAACCATAAAAATTCCGCTGATGCTAAGACTCCATTCATGCGAGCAATTTCTAACAGAGTCGGCATGACCGTGCCTAGATAAGCATGCCGCTGCTCCACCCAGCGAACCACTTCTGCATCTTTATACTTAGAAGCTAATTCCGACACACCACGAAAATCT
This sequence comes from Coxiellaceae bacterium, assembly GCA_014238325.1. Taxonomy (GTDB): domain Bacteria; phylum Pseudomonadota; class Gammaproteobacteria; order Coxiellales; family Coxiellaceae; genus JABABH01. The sequence goes on from JABABH010000174.1 coordinate 2,754, forward strand.
AAGGTTTGATGACGCACAGAATTCGAGATCTGCTCAATCAAGGTATCTTTGACTGAAAAGTCTCGTTCTATTTGAGCGACAAAAATAACAAATAAGGCTTGAATATGATGAGGGAGATTCTCTGCACCTGACCAAACTGCCCCCATCTGTAAAGCAAATACTCGTTCAGTTTCTGGTTTCTTCAACGTCCATTTCTTACGCCCCTCTGAGTCTTCCTCTACCAACAATAAATGGTGTTCTTTACAATAATCTAGTGGTAATTGCGCCATGGCCCATGGACCTTCATCTAAATTTTTAGTGGAGGCGCCCGAGGCAATAGCCGGTAAAATCTGTGGCCAAACTTGAGCCCCAACTTTACGTAAAGTAGGCATACTGTGCACATGACGGAACCGCAAATTTTTGCTATGAAAGTATAGTCTCCTCGCCAATTCTAATAGGATGAGGGCAACAGGCCAACATAACCAATCCCCAACCGAGCGACTAATAGCTGTCATTTCCTCAAAACTCACCTGTTTCAGGGGGACAATAGACATAAAATGATCCCATAAAATTAAGTGATGCGTATTCAGCAGTGGAGCATAAAACAGATTCGTGAGCCCATTGATGCCGGCAACGAATACTTGAATCAATAAAATTTCATAATGACGGATAAAAAACAGCACATGCAACACCGGCGCACGGCCAAACCACCATACGAGCACAAGGGCAATCGTGATCAAAGTTAATAACCAAAATAAATTGGCAGTCTGATCAGTGGCCTGATTATTTTGTGGCTGCATATTAAAAAACCATATTATTATAAGCTAGGAGTTATTTCTCGATCACGTTTCACGGCATATCTATGGTTGAAGCATGCCAAAGCATAGGTATCAATCAACAAGCATCTCTATGAACAAAGTGCTCTTCAAACCGCAGGCCTGATGATGTTGCGTGCCGCTGGAAACAGGGTACCGATTCCCGTGCACGGAGCACGTCCCAAAATCACATTACCCTACGGGTATGAGGTTAGCATTTCTGTACATATAACGACGCCCACGATACACAAACGCCAAGATATTTTCAGGTATAATGGCATAGGGCAATAGGCTCAACAAATTATGTCCAAAACGATCTTTCCGATGATACTCAGCAGTCGGCACAATATTACTTGGATCCACAGAAACCTCAATATAGGCTTCCGATTCCTCAGAATATTTTGAGCGAATCACTCTACACACATGATCCTCATGCTGATAAATAGGGCGGGCCACTATATATTGCGAAATTGAAGCTAATTGAACCAACCATTGCTGAAAATCTTGCCCATCGGCTTGATAAAGCGAGACATATACCTTAACACCCTTATCCGGCAATAGCGTCGGCAGAGAATGACCCACCAGCTCCATCGATGATGCCTGGCTATTGATCAATTTATTTTCAAGCGACAGCGCAGTCTCATGTATATCCTCAAAATCGATTAACAAGGTTTTGATAAAGCTAGAGTCCCCAACGTCATGTTGAGCAACCTTGCTCGCAATAGAACGGATAGCGCGAATATAACTCAATATAGCATCTATATTTTTGCTCACATCCCTTGCCATCTCAGCTCGAGATGTATTATACCACTGAGCAGCCGTGACAAAATCATGCGTCGCCGACTGAATACACTTCAAGAGCAAGCGCTTGACTTCTATTGTTTTTTTCGAAGCTAAAAAACCAGGCGACCGGATAAAATCAGAATGCATCAGCTAAATCCATGATCAGACGTTGATATTATAAACCAAAGGACCTACCTCTCTCGGCATCTTCTGTAACGTGATCGACCTGTGCACTCACCTCTTCCAAGGACTGATTCAACATGGTTTTCAAGTCAAATATACTCGTGGAAAGCTGGTGATTGATATTGTTTTCAGGGGACTGAGTAAACATGTAAACTCCTTACAACTAAATGTTTAGTTCTTACCAAATCATGGGTAGTGGTTTTTATTATACAATAGATTGGATTAAAATTGGAAATTTTTTCCATATCCTATACACTTGCTCTCAATTATGCTATAAGCCAGACTAACCAAGCGCTCAAATATTAGGCATTTTTTCAACCATATGCTACAATAATCCATGAAACTGATCACATTTGACGATAATTGTAGATGAAAACAGTATCTCAATCACATTGGAGGGATTCAGCTCGCTCTGTTCGCTTCTTTATATGGGACGGCAAGACTGCCTTTGCGCTACTCCTCTGTTTGTTACATATTCGTCTATGGACCTTTATGATTGCCATTGCTGCTCTCTTATTCTTTAGTTTGCTCAATCGCTTTGGCTTTACGCCTGAAATCTTTGTTCGCTGGCTACGCACCACACTGGCGGGCGCGAGAAAGCCGGCCATGATGTGGTGGCAAAAACCTAACTCATTGAAATAAATATATTATTATAAACTCATGCTAGGCAGACTCAACCGATGGACTTATCGACTCAGCTCTCTATGATTACCAAAAAAATGGGTATGAACTTTACCTGGAAAAATAAATCTATATCCCAGAAAGATGCCTTTTCTACTAAAGGCTTATTACCTGCCTTAACCAAACGTGCGGATGGATTATCGCAACTTTGTCTCGGATATGGACTAGGAGCAAGCTACCAAGACTTAAAAGAATCCCTATTAGGCAAAGAAATTATTTTTGATAACTTCACCCCCAGTAGTTTACGATTGATTTGTATCCTAGATGTGCTGATAGAGATCCAAAAAATGAGCAGCTCTCGGGAGTTGGTTGCGCTAGATGAATTGATGTATGATTAAATTTGACCAAAATCGCTAATTTGTTTATTATTTGATCATAAAAAATATTCTTCAATTCTTTATGTAAGTTATATATAATGCTATTTAACTTTATATTTATTAAAGAAATATCCAATATTTTTACCTCATAAATCGATGGAAAAGTGGCAGAAAAATGTCGAAAT
>JABABH010000175.1 GCA_014238325.1 Coxiellaceae bacterium
ATTATGCTGAGAAGGATCCAGGCGTCGACGCAAGCGTTTCAACACAGGCCAAGCTGGTATGGCTAATAATTTTGACCACCAAGCCTCTTCAAACACATCTTTCACATAATGCATAATCAAACGCGAAATCCCTTCACATGCTTTTAAAGTAATATTGCCGACGAAGCCATCACAAATGACGACATCCGCGACATGATCAAAAATAGCTCCACCTTCCACATAACCCACATAATGAATAGCAGGTCTATTCTCAAACAGTTCATTGGCTTTTTTAACCAATTCATTGCCTTTAATAGCTTCCTCACCCACGTTTAATAAACCCACTCGCGGGTGAGGGATATTATCGGAGGCTGACGACAATATAGAACCCATGACAGCAAATTGATATAAAATTTCAGGAGATACATCAATATTAGCGCCCAGATCCAGAACGCGTACACCACTTGTCTTTTTCTTCGTAGGAAAAGTAGAAATAATGGCAGGGCGATCGATCCCCGGCAATGTCTTTAGGACAAAACGTGCAATGGCCATCAAAGCACCTGTATTACCCGCACTGACACAAGCTTGGGCACGACCTTCTTTGACCAAATTGATCGCCACACGCATGGATGAATCTTTTTTCAACCGCAAAGCCTGAGCAGGTGATTCGTCCATCTGAACCACTTCATTAGCATGAACAATCTCTAGACGATCTGAATACGCATGCAGGTGACTCTCTAAGCATTTCTCCAGCTTATCTTGCTGACCCACTAAAAAAAATTTAACATTCGGAATACTTGCTAATACATGCAAAACAGCTGGAATTACAACAGAATAACCATAATCTCCACCCATGGCATCCAGGGCAACTCGCTTCAGCATGATGCGTTACTCTGAGGATTCCGATGCTTCTTCGTCTTGATGCACCACTTGGCGCCCCCTATAATAACCATCCGGAGTAATATGATGACGTATATGCACCTCTCCCGTCATCTCATCGGTGGACAATTGAGGAGCACATAAAACATCATGCATGCGTCGCATTCCGCGCCTGGAGCGAGTCTTACGACTTTTTTGTACAGCCATACTTTATCCTACAATTATTGCTAATATTGTCAACAACTGACAGACCCCTCCTAAATATCTAATAACGTCTTGATCTTAAGGGCTCTATCCACACTATCTTTGTGAAAAAACAGATTCGGAATGGTAAACGGGAAGAGGAAGTCTGTCAAACTTTAAAAATTTAACTCACCCTGCTTAGGTCTGAAAAATTCGAAACTGTATTATGCAACCCTATGAAAATATGAAAAATAAAAGGGTATTGTAGGAACAGGTTGAGACAACCTAGCCGATCAAGGCATGGGCAGCGTCACTCCCCGTTGCCCCTGGTATTTGCCAGCACGATCTTTATACGATTCCCGACACCGTTCATCGGATTCTAAAAAAATGATTTGAGCCACCCCTTCATAGGCATAAATCTTAGCCGGTAACGGAGTAGTATTAGAAAACTCTAAGGTCACATGCCCTTCCCACTCCGGCTCTAACGGTGTGACATTAACAATAATGCCACAGCGCGCATAAGTCGACTTCCCTAAACAAATGGTTAAAATATGACGAGGAATACGAAAATACTCGACCGTTCTAGCTAAAGCAAACGAGTTCGGTGGAATAATACAGACATCCGCTTTGATATCTACAAAACTAGCTGAGTTAAAATTTTTAGGATCCACCACCGCAGAATTAATATTGGTAAACACTTTAAATTCATCCGCACAACGTACGTCATAGCCATAACTTGACGTACCATAAGAAATCACGGAACGACCCTGGAAGTCCCGGATCTGAGTGGGCTCAAATGGAGCAATCATCTGATGCTGCTCAGCTAAGCGGCAAATCCAACGGTCTGATTTAACGGGCATAAGTTTTCCTCTCTATCACCCAAACGGCATCGCTGATTATTCCACGACCACCTTGGGAAATTTAGATGCTTGATTCACGGGGTAAGACTCTAATTGTTGCAACAGAGCTAAGGCTAGATGAAAATAATAACTCGCCATCGCGCCAGAGGGATGAGCCATAACGGTGGGCGTACCTGCATCCACATCAGCACAAATGGCCATATGCATGGGAATGCGACCCAGCAAAGGCACACCATAGGTTTTTGCCATATATTCAGCCGCTCCATGCCCAAAGATGGAGGCTTCTTCCCCACAATGCGCGCACAGATAATAGGCCATATTTTCAATCATACCCAAAATACTAATGCCAATTTTAGGATCTTGAAACATCCTTAGCGCTTTAGAGGCATCCTCACAAGCCACAGCCTGTGGCGTCGTGACGATTAATACGCCTGCCAAGGGCACCTTCTGGGCTAAAGTGAGGGCGATATCTCCCGTGCCAGGAGGGAGATCGATCAATAAGTAGTCTAACGACCCCCAGTTAGTATCGTGCAACAATTGCTCAAAAGCACGGCTCACCATGGGGCCACGCCACACCATCGGCACCTCTCTGTCAACTAAATAACCCATCGACATGGTAGGCATCTCATAGCGAAAGAGTGGATTAAATTTTTCTTGGGATCGGATCTCAGGGCGCTCATGAACCCCTAACATCAAGGGTTGATTCGGACCATGGATATCGGCATCTAATAAGCCTACCTGTGCACCAGCTTGCTTTAAAGCTAGAGCAAGATTAACCGCAGTCGTTGATTTTCCAACTCCCCCCTTTCCAGAAGCCACGGCAATAATATTTTTGATGCCATACATACCTCGCTGACCGCCTTGAACGGCCCGAGCTTGAACCGGATGGAGGCCTATCCAATCGGATAAAGCCTTATGTGACTCTGAATGACGCATCTTTAATATCTCATCATAGATCCCAAGCATCATTGGAAAATGATAGCTTTGGGTAGGGTATTGGATCAATGATCCTTATCATATACGATTACCACTGAAAACAACAATCAAACTCTCCGTACGGCATCTAAAAAAGATGCAAGTTGGAGGAGAAAGACGTATTATTCCTTTCCATGAATGCCTCCAGCCATCCCCGACGCTTATTGGTCACCGCAGCGCTGCCGTATGCCAATGGGCCTATACACTTGGGTCATTTATTAGAGTACATA
>JABABH010000176.1 GCA_014238325.1 Coxiellaceae bacterium
ATCTGAACCTATTTTTCATCCAAAAGTCAAGGAGGAGTTTCAGAGGAAGAAACCACGATACCGAGTGGGCGGCTGGCTTGATGACAACAAAGCGCTTATCGCTATGTCACGTCCTTTGTCATGTACTGTAGGGATCATGATAACCTAATTGAATCAGGATACGTGTTTCCAAGTTTTCCATGATTTGGGCGTCGTGTTCTTGTTCGTGATTATAGCCAAGTAAATGCAATACCCCGTGTATAATTAAATGTGCAAAGTGTGCTTCTACTGGTTTTTGTTGCTGATCGGCCTCTTTGACGATAATGGGGACGCAAAGGGCAATATCACCCCAGCTTTCGGAAGGAAATCCTGGGATGGGTTGATCTGGGAAAGCAAGGACATTAGTGGGGCCTTTTTTATGACGATAACGTACATTCAGTGTTTCACTTTCTTCTTCATCCAGGAAACGTATGGAAATGGTCTTATTCGCGTTTTCGTGCTTGTTAGGGTACGTGTGCATGACGGTCTTAAGCGCTATATCAATCCAGGTTTGAATCTGTGGGTGGAGAGGTATAGCTGTGAAAGCTGTATCGTGGAACAGGAGAGAGAAGATTTTGAGGGTATTATCTTTCATTGATTGCCGCGATAGCTCAAGCCTCTGCTTGTAACATGTGCTTTGCACGTTGGTGATGATCGATGCTGTCTATGATGGTGCCGGAGAGTGCATCTTTGGTATGTTCTATTTGAACGGATACCATCGTGCCAATTTGTGATGGTGAGCCATAAAAATGTACCATACGGTTATTATCGCTTTGACCATAAAGCAACTGTTCGCGTGTTTTTTTAGTGCCGGCTACGAGTATGCGTTGTTTTGTACCGAGCATGGATGCTGTGATTTTTTGTGTTTGTTGAGTCAGTTGGTCTTGTAACTGCTTGAGACGTGTTTTTTTGACGGACATAGGCGTTGGATCCGGCAGCGTAGCAGCAGGTGTCCCGGGTCGTTTACTATAGATGAAGCTATAAGAATGATCGAATTCAAGTTCACGTACCAAACGCAGTGTGGCCTCAAAATCAGCATCGGTTTCTCCTGGAAAGCCTACAATAAAATCAGAAGAGAGACTGATGTCGGGCCGCACTCGACGCAGTTTTTTGATTTTAGACTTAAATTCGAGCACTGTGTAATTTCGCTTCATGGCAGCGAGTATACGATCTGAACCACTCTGTACAGGTAAATGTAAGTGGTTAGCGAGCTTAGGTTCTTCTGCATAGGCGGTTATTAAATGGTCAGAAAAAGCAGAAGGATGTGAGGTGATGAAACGGATACGCTGAATAGCATCCATAGCGGCGATATAATGAATGAGCAAAGCAAGATCCGCATATTTTCCGTCGTGCATGAGGCCACGATAATCGTTCACATTTTGTCCGAGTAGGGTGATTTCTCGTACACCTTGCTCGCTTAATTTAAAAATTTCAGTGATCACATCATCGAAAGGTCGGCTGAATTCCTCGCCTCGCGTATAGGGAACGACACAGAAACTGCAATATTTGCTGCAACCTTCCATGATAGAAATAAGCGCGCTCGCTCCTTCAGAGCGAGGTTCAGGTAAGCGATCGAATTTTTCGATTTCTGGGAAAGAGGTATCGATCATAGGTTTTTGTTTTTGCCGAGTTGCATTTAATAAAGCGGGTAGCTGGTGTATGGTTTGCGGGCCAAAAATAATATCGACAAAGGGAGCACGGTGGAGAATGGCTTTTCCCTCTTGACTTGCAACACAGCCGCCTACCCCAATGAGCAGCTCAGGGCGTTTGTTTTTTAGGAGACGCCATCGACCTAACTCTGCATATAATTTTTCTTGAGGTTTTTCACGAACAGAACAGGTGTTGATGAGTATAACATCAGCTTGCTTCGGATCTTCTGTGAGAGTTAGGCCGTGTGTCTCATGTAGTATAGCGGCAATTTTTTCTGAATCATATTGATTCATCTGGCAGCCATGTGTTTTGATATAGAGATGTTTCATATGCATTAATTCACCTCCCTTATCAGAAGTCAGTATCCTCGATGCTGATAGGTAACAATGCTTCGATGTCTTTTAAAGGGAGGGCAGTCATTTTTGCGACAAAGTTTGGATCTGCTTTTTGTTCTAACATCTTCCGAGCAATTTTCTGCTGAGCTCTTCTTTCGCCTTCTGTGCGACCTTTGTTCAGGCCTTCTGTACGACCTTTGTTCAGGCCTTCTGTACGACCTTTGTGCAGGCCTTCTGTACGACCCTTGTGCAGGCCTATTTCAAAACCGTCTTTTTTTAGCTTTTCAGCGAGTGATGTCATTTTTTCTCCCAGTGAGGTGGATATTTCATCATTCATTATTTTAGCGTATTCCTCAGGATCTGCAATATGAGCTTCATACATATAAGTTAAGCTAGCTGCGAGGTATATTTGGGCACCTGATTGATGCAAATGTCTTAATGATGGTATTAATTTTTTGAAAAAATGAATAAAATTTGGTTTAGTGATATGTTTGAGCAAAAGCGCCATGGTACCCATCCAAGCCGATTTTTTGAGTGATTCATCGGAAATTTGTGTGAGATCGATTAAGATAAAGGGTTTTAGAAAGGCTTGTTTTGCTAACTCGGTATGGTCACCAAATAAGCTAAATAGATCGGTAGAGTAAGGATAAGGTTTGTCTCCACTATAAAAGACGAGGGGAAAGACTACCGGCAGCGTCTTTGCCTGCGTTTGCTTGAGATGCTGGTCCATAATCCGGAGCATATAGCGTAATAATCGATAGGGCATGAGTTTATCAGGATTGGTTTGATGTTCGACCAATATGTATAAGTACCCTTGTTGTTGGTTGATTTGCACAGCATATAAAATATCTGCCATGCATGCAGCTAAAGATTCATCGACAAAGCTGGTTGTTTTTAATGCTAAGGTTTTTAAATCGACAGTTTGAGCAATAGTCTTGGGCAGATATTGTTCAAAAAATTCTCTCGCGACTCGAATATCCGTCATGGCAAGGCGAAAATATTTATCATGAGGATTGTGAATATTATGCATCAAATATGAGAGCTTATAGGTTATTGAGTTTAATAGAAAACCTTTGCAACATAGCTAATAACACCACGCATTATTTTAGCTTGATTACGTCGGGTCACTGGGGACAGAGACAGGGATTCCTGTGTTCATTTCTGATTCAAAGCGCCGGATCGTATCGGTGACATGGTCTCCATCTGCACGGAAGGATATAGCGAGATACATCGAAATTAGACAGAGTATCGCCAAAAATGCAAAATCCCAACCCATACCTATGTAGCCCATGCCACCACCATAGGAACCTAGATAGGATATTATATTGAGGCCTGCTAAGTAAGGCCACATCCACGTGGCTGCACGCCAATACATATGGACAGAGCGTGGTCTGCTAGAGAAGAGTCGATAAATTAGAAATAAGAGAAAGGAAACGGCCAAGCTGAGGCCCAGTTTAGAAACCACAGCCCAGCCTGTCCAAAATACAATGAGGGTGCAAATATAGAAGCTGAGGAAGCACCATACCGTTGCAGCCGGTAATCGAAAACTTCTTTTTCTTTCAGGCAGTTGATAACGTAGGGTTAAACAACAGAGTGGGCCTGTAATATAAGATAAGGCAATGAGAGAGGACATAAATTCAGCCATAGCAAACCAACCATGGAAGGGTAAGAAAAAAGTCATACCAACAACAAAATTAACGCCAACTGCCTTAGCAGGGATGCCATGTTTGTTCATATCCTGAAGAAATGCTGGTAGCTGTTTATTGCTACTGAGGCCGTAGAGAGTACGGGCAGCACTGGTGCTGTAAACTAAGCCGGCTGCAGCGGGAGCAACGAGAGCGTCTACATAAAGCAAAATGGCCACCCACACCATCCCCAATGTCATTAATAATCCAGCTAAGGGTCCTGTGTCGCCTGGAAAATGGATGTAGATCCAACCTAGGGACAGGCTTTTTTGGGTTAAGGCACCTAAAAATCCAATTTGGAGAAATAAGTAGATAATTAAAGCGAGCGTTAGACTACCAACGATCCCAACCATGACGGTACGTGCTGGATTTTTAGCTTCTCCGGCTAGCTCGACTGCTTGTTTGAACCCGTTAAAAGCAAATAAAATACCACCTGTGGCAAGTGCAACAAAGACACCTTTCCAGTGGTGAGGCATAAATCCACCATAGTGCGGGTTATTGAAATTGGAATGTTTAAAAGAGACGCACATCAAGAGGATAGCAGTAGAGATGGGGATAAAAATTTTCCAAAAGGAGAAAATATTATTAATTCTGGTGATCAGTCGAATAGAGTATATATTAATCACACTGAAAGTGAGCATCATCAGTGCTGCAAGCAAATACCCTTTGATGCTTAATCCAGGCATACCATGATGCTGAATAATGGAGGGCCAGTAATTGGCAGAATATTGAATCATGGCTTGGACTTCAGTAGCGGGTGCGCTCATTAAATTAAACCAAGTAATCCAGCCAAAAAATAAACTGACAAAAGTGCCATGGGTAAGCTGTGGAAATCGTGTGCTGCCGCCAGTGATGGGCAGCATAATAGATAATTCTGCATAAGTGAAGGCAATGATCATGATCAATAAGCCGCCAAGCATCCAAGATAAAATAGAGCCGGGACCTGCAAGTCGGGCTGCATAAAGACAGCTAAAAAGCCATCCTGAGCCAATCATGGCGCTGACTGCTGACAGCATCAAACCTAAAGGACCCACTGTTCTTTTATAGGAATGATCTGAGTTTTTAGTATTCATAAAGTACTGCCTGTTAAAATAACTGGTTGAAACTAAACTCTTCAATCACTTACAACGGGAACAACGGGAACCGTTGGTGACCCATGATATATTTTTTTTCTCCTAAGAGATACCTATAGGAGAGGAAAACTGTCTTTTTATCTGGCAAGTTATTTTTATTCTTTAGAATTTAAGCTTGTGAGGAGTCTGTGTTTCATAAAACATCCAGTACTGATGGTTAAGGGTAATCACCATGATTCATGCAAAAATTTTGTCATTTTACCTAGTCTCGACTAATATTCTAATAACCAATTATTAATTTAAAATTAAGAGTCATCGCACCTGCGTATGATGGATGGGAATTCCTCTGTATGTCAATGGCATAGAGGATAAGGCATCGGCACGTAAACGTGTTGTGCCTTGAAAATTAAGGAGAATTTCAATGAATCGATGTCTGTATGCAGCCGTTATAACCCTAGTCATGACATTATGTTCGTTTCAAATGAGCACAGCTTTGGGTCATCCTGCTACCCTATCTGTACCATCACAGAAACAGACCGTACCTAATAGATTGTCCCAGGATTTGATGAAATTAGTGAGTCAACAGCCGTTTGGCATGGGGTGGATAGCGATTAAGCCTTCGCATCCGCATAGGTCTGATGGGCCAGGGGATAGGAGAAGCAGTTTCGCATCATTGGGTTTGCGGGGCTACCATGTTCAGTGGTTGGGTGAAATCATAGCAACAGAACGCCTGGTGTTATTGCAGCAGAGTCTTAACCACCTTCAAGAAAAAATTGACACCTTGCAGGAAGCCGTAGTCATGCTGATGCAGGAAGTGATTCAGCTTAAAAAAACGAGCGCATCGGGGCATCCCTTCAACGTTTCTAATAGATACTCGCCTGTCTTTAGCGCTGTGATAGAGGTTGTCTCAGTTTACCGTGTTTTAATTATGGGCAGTGTGGTTATGGTGGTATTGCTGCTATTGCTCTGGAGATACTGGCCTCGGAAACATGAAAAAAGTCTCAGGCATATGACAACGACATTATCGCCTGCACATCGGATTCAGGAGGAGCAGCAGCATGAAGATCATGAGCAGGGCATGTCAGCCAAGCTCAATTTGGCCCATGCTTATATTGCAATGGAGGATTATCAGTCAGCTAGGAAAATCTTAAAAGCCGTGACGGAATATGGTAACCTTGCGCAGCAGGAAGAGGCGAGAGTTTTATTGGATACAGAGCTGCCTATCTCCTCTTGATGAAGGTGTATATATCCATGCCACTTCAAGGTGCGAAGCATGCACTTGAAGTGACTC
>JABABH010000177.1 GCA_014238325.1 Coxiellaceae bacterium
GTTAGATTTAAAGGGAAAGATAAAATTCATATTCTTGACAGTAAGCGGATATATGGTCACGCTTTTCATTTGTTGAGCCATGCTGAAGATTTTTGCTTGAGGCATATGTCTATAGAAAGTGAATTTATACCTGGAAAAATGACCCGGCATGATATACCTGATTATCCTCCTAGAGCTATTCGTGAAGCTATGGTTAATGCTATTTCTCACAGGGATTATAGAATTAAAGGAGGATCTATTAGTTTAATGCTTTTTGAAGATAGGTTGGAAATTACAAGTCATGGTACCTTACCTTTAGGTATTACTATCAATGATTTAAAACATGAGCATGATTCCCAGCCAAGGAATGAAAGAATAACACAGGTTATGTACCGGCGCGGATTAATTGAATCAATTGGTACTGGCACGCAAGAAATGATACGCGAACCTAAGGAATTTGGTAAACCCGGCCCCTGAATATCTAGAACGTGGCAATACCTTCGTAGTTCGTTTTTTGCTACGATCGATTCTTATAAAACCTGACCATTTGACTGATCGGCAAAAGGAAATCATGGATATCATATCATCCAGAAACACGGTAAATGCTAGTGAAATATTAAGCTTGCTTTCAGATAATCCAGCTGAGCGAACATTAAGAGACGATCTAACTAAATTAAAAAAACTTGGCCTTATAGAAACGACCAGCAAAGGACGAGGGGCGGTGTGGCGGCTATTAGATGGATGAGGCGGAATAAGGCGGTGTTTTACTTGGTTGGTACTTGGTGAGATGATTCGACCTCCCCTTAAAACCAAAAAAATATTTATAAATCAACAGATTAAATTTATACTAGATTCAGCTGGCAGCTGGCAGCTGGCAGCTGTCAATAGGCTATGAACGATAAAGCAGAAAGAAATGCTAGGAAGCTTGTACCAATTTTTGATCAGGCTGAGTATTTAGAATTCAATACCGTCCTACCTCAACGCCTGAAAGTTTATCAGTCTTTTGAAGGTGATTACAAAGGCGTCCATGCCTTCTTATATGCTTATAAGGATAACAAGGCCACTTTCAATGCTTATCGACACGAAGTGGAGCGCTTGCTGCACTGGTCGTGGCAAAAAGCTCAAAAATCGATTTTATATCTGCGCCGTGTTGAGATTGAATCTTATATTAAATTTTGCCAGAAGCCACCCAAATCTTGGATTGGCCTAAGCAAGCCCGCTCGCTTCATACTAAAAGATGGCATCAGGCAACCTAACCCAGATTGGCGACCTTTTGTGGCTACGGTTAGCAAGACCGAAGCACGCATGGGAGAGCAACCCAACAAAGATAATTATATGTTATCTGAAAAGGCAGTCAGAGAAATTTTTGCAGTGCTGAGCACCTTTTACAATTGTCTCATTCAGGATGAATATACAGAGGTGAACCCCATCACGCAGATCCGCCAAAAAAGCAAATTTATTCGAAAAACACAAGGTCAAAAGAAGATCCGTCGCTTATCAGATTTACAATGGTCATGTGTTATTGAAACAGCGGAGTGGATGGCCAAGGAACATAACCGACATGAACGAACCCTGTTTATATTATCAGCCCTCTACCTTATGTATCTGCGTGTTTCTGAACTAGTTGTAACCGATCGCTGGGCACCTAAAATGAATGACTTTCAGCGTGATCATGAGGGCCTTTGGTGGTTTACTACCGTTGGAAAAGGCAACAAAGAACGTCAAATTGCTGTGAGTTACGCGATGCTTTCTGCATTAAAGCGTTGGCGTCGATATTTAGGGCTCTCTCCCCTACCCTCCCCAGATGATCAAACGCCACTGGTTTCAACTGACCGTGGTCAAGGTGGTATCATGAGCACCAATCAAATCAGAAATATCGTACAAATCTGCTTTGACTTAACAACACAACGCATGGTTGATCAGGGATTGAAAGATGAAGTCGGCGATTTACAATCGGCTACAGTCCATTGGTTGCGGCATACAGGCATTTCAGACGATGTAAAGCGCCGTCCCAGAGAACACGTGCGGGATGATGCGGGGCATAGCAGCAGTCAAACTACGGATCGATATATTGACGTGAACTTACGTGAAAGGCATCACAGCGCAAAAAACAAACCTATTAAAAATAAATGAACGTGATTATGATGCTCTGTGTTAGAGACAGATGTTCTTGCTTTCTTAAATTTTAATGAAATAATGTATGACAGACCCTAAAAGAATAAGTCGATAATCGACAGAAAAGGTTCAATTTTTTTAATTGATGGCGTAGTCATTGCGCTATGTACTCCCTTGTGTTAATTAAAAAAACATAGAGTTTATCGAAATAATAGATTACTATTCAAATTTTAATTCGGTGGCCCTAGTCTTATACAATCAGCAGCTGACATGTGAACATGCACCTCTCCAGAAAAAGCTTGCTCAGGCTGAGATTATGATTAAGGACAGTAGGAGACAGTTCAGAAACTGTAGATGAGGCAACGAAATTGCCTCACATTAATAAGTTATTAAATTATATAGGGATATACTGTGCGTATAGATTCATTTCGAGGATATCTTCCAAGCTTTATTAATAGTATTTTTAACCATGTCATTTGCCCGCAGGGTAAAGTTCTTGTTCATATATGGGATATTAAACAGGGTACTGAAAGAGACGGCCATACCTCTGTAGAGGTCTATGATAATAAAACTAGGAAACATAGATATTTCTCAGCATGGGCAATTGCATCCCCTGAACAGCTGCTACAAAACCAATCAGCGAGTATGCTAATAATTGATAAACAGTCAGATGATCATCTAATTGTAGGCTTCCGTGAATTTAAATACTCGGCAGGAGAAAGAAACAATCCTGATGATCCCAATTCCATAGATAGGCCATCTGCACCCGAATCTTTAACCCTAGCGAAGGGTATGAATGAAAATGACAAAGAGGAAATTACTCAGCTTAGTAAGCCAACTACAATTGTACTTTATACATTAGATACAGCTGAAATGATATCATATTTGGATCAAATTAAATTAAATCAAGAAAAATATTCCTGGAGTCAAGCAGGTATTGGCACGGATCGATTTAATTGTACCACTCATGTTTGGGGCGCATTAAAAATCGGAGGTACAGGCCGCTTGTACAAGTCTAATGCGAAAATGTTCAGTTTATATAGTGTTTCTGCTTCTATAATATCTCTCCCCATATTATATAAATATTGGCAGTGCCTTCTTGCTTATAACCTAGGAATAAGTACACTAGGAGGGATACTAGATGCCCAAATATCAGCAATTGCATTGCTGAAAATTTTTAATGCTCACTATAGAAACAATTGTTTAGCATATTTGGGCAAATCGTTGCTATGGTTCGGTGAAGTTTTATTCTCAGGAATAACAAGTGGTTTAACGTTTGGCTTAGTAGGCAACCTTTTCCATAACATATATATGGCACCAGAGATGATTCGTATGATTTGTGAAAATGCATCAAAAACTGAGAATTATTGTACAATATCAGCAGCAGTTCCCGATGATCCAGTAAGGTCTTGTATACTCAACACGATTAAAAAATAGGCGGTCATGTTGACTCAGGGAGGTCAAGTATAGAGTGACAATTTTCAGACTCACGCGCTTTATGACATACATTCTGTGTTGCAATCGCCTGCCTCTGGCCATCTAAATACGGATTTATATCTAATAGAATTATACACCAGTCCAATCTTCAAGTGTTAGAGCCAATCTTTCATGATCCTCCCATTTATTATTGATGTTCAAATACCGTGGCGATAACCCTTCATATTTGAAATTATTCTTTTGGACTAAGTTGATAGACCTTGCATTACCAGGTTGAATATTAGCTTCTACCCTATGTAATTGATGTTCTGTAAATGCGGCCTCTAAAACTAATTTTAAGCCCGCACTCATATAGCCGCAACCTACATATTTACTGGTAGCATAAAACCCTAAATATCCACTCTGAAAACAGCCCATTACAATTTCATTGATGTTGATGACACCAACGATATTATTTCCTAAGCGCACAATATAGCTTATATTATTTGGTTTACCATATTTTTTCAGGTATTCATTAAACTCTGTCTCTTTATAGGGAGCAGTTACCCAAGGAAAGTGTAGACTTTTACTTTCTTGCATTGAGCATATAAAAGAATTTTTATCATTGCTTGTTGGATGTGTGATTTTGATATCATTCATTATGAGTCACCATGATGCTACTTACTCAACCTGAGCCTTTGTTGATGATACCCTGTTGATCGGGTAATATTCATGTGTTGTGCTTTAGGGATTAGTTCTTTACGGTAATTAGTAGCCGATGGTATGAGTCCTGTCAGAGATATGCTTGTTATTCCTAATGATTTAGCAAGCTGAAGACTTGCGGCTACCAACCATTCAGTGTGTACTTGATCATTATACAAATCATCCTCGAATATTGGTATTGCAATGTTGGGTATGTTGCCCATATATGTTTCAATTACTGCTATCAAAAAAGGTTTGTTTTTTCCAAAACTTTCAATTATATCTTTTTTTATGCATTTTAGAGTATTAAGTATATATGACGGTAGCTAACTAATAGCTGCGCTATGAAATTTAGGGCAGTTGCCGCCTAGGATGATTTTTGCATGTTTTTCTGCTGCCATGTTTTACCACAAAAAATTAGTAAAATTAGAATTATACAGTCTATATATAGATTATTCCAGCTTGACGATTTTGTCAAATTTTGCTAGCATACCAAGCCACCACTGTTTGTATTATATCAGTTAACGTTTATAAAACTATATTTGGCTGGAATTAACTTATAACAATCAGTTGGTGTAACGCCGTTGTTGGTATATACCTCAAGCGATGACTAAAAAAATACGTTGCATGCATCCTAAGCTTAAAATGGTGATCATTGAATCTACATAGTCATGCACCCTCAGGTATCCCCTCATCAGATTATTAAAGGAACTTAATTTCCAGTATATATACTGCTCGCGAATGAAAATTCGAACTTGAGCGCAAAGAACGACGATATGGTGTAAAATAAGTTAACAAAAGGTGGTTTGCTATGAGATCTCTTGTATTATTCGATATCGATGGAACATTATTGCAACATAATCAACATGAAAGCAACTACTGGGCAACAGCCCTCGATGAATTATTTAAAATTAAGCCTATCTATTCAAATTGGTCTAATTACAAAAATAAAATAGATACAGCAATATTCCAAGAAATTTTTGAATCAAATTTAAAGAGATTACCAACTCTAATTGAACTAAATAACTTTAAGAATAATATTTTTTTACAGTTTAAAAAAGATTTTGGTGGCAATCTAGAAAGGTTTCGAGAGGTTCATGGAGCATCTATTTTCCTCAATAAATTAATCAAAATTGAAAATATAAGGATAGGTATTGTCACTGGTAACTGGATGAAAATTGCTCAGCTAAAACTGTCATCAATACATGTAAAGTGGGGTAATAAGCTTATAGCTGGATTCTCGGAAAATGGCGTGACAAAAGAAGGTATTATTAAATATACACTTGATAAATTTAAGAAGGAGTACGGAGAATTCAATACGATAATTTATGTTGGAGATGCGGAATGGGATTATGAGGCGGCAAAACGTTGCGATATAGCTTTTATTGGAATTACAGCAGATAACCATTCTAATAAGTTACTCAAGGCTGGAGTTAAAAAAGAGAGGTTGTTCACATCCTTTAGCATATCTTTAGAAGACTATCTATTTAAACTTTGTTATGGAACTTAAGAATACCAAAATTATTCGGTGAAAAATTACGATCTAGCCTACTGCAGGATTGGACTCAACAGCATCAAGTCAAGCTTTTATGTATTAAATCAGGGAAACCCAAACGCTTTGATTGAACGATTTAACCGGCGGTATCTGTCAGGAACCTAGAGATTTGATTAATTTTTTCCTAATTAGTTTGCTGTGTTACTTTCAAATGACTCATTTAAGTACTTGCAACTAAGAATCTAGAACTTTTTGTATAATGCTAGACATCATCTCCCATCCAATGGCTAAGATATTTTCATTCAGCTCCATGGGTTGAGGTGCTCTGCAAATAATATAAGCCGGCCTCATACAATCATACTCATTTATAAATTTAAACAAATGCCTTGCATCCCCTTTAGAAGGGACTGTCGTCCATTTAACCTCTATTGGAATAAATTGACGATTATACTCAATAACATAATCAACTTCTGGCCCTGCATGATCGTGCCAATACTTAAGTTTAGCTTGAGGAGCAAAAAGACGAATTAATTTAAGTAATTCGACTCCAACAAATTGCTCAAAAAGCTCCTCATAATATTTTTGAGGCAAGCGCAAACCTTCACCAGCAGCCACTCGCCTAATACCCATGTCGAAAAATAGGTACTTAGGAGACTTCGTTAAACGACGCCTAGTTGTTAGATCTGTAATAGGGTCAACCCTATCAATAATTAAGCAGTCAGTGAGGATCTTATAATACTCTCCAATAGTGTGCCTTGACACACCGATTTCTTGAGACAGATTGTTTATATTGACTGCTTTGCCTGCTTCAACTGCAGCATAATTTAAGAATCGAGAAAAGCTTGCAAGATTCCTGACAAGGGCTTCTGCTCGAATTTCCTCCTCTAAATAAATATTGACATATGAGGTTAATAATTCTTCTTTGTGCTCTATATGTTGTTGCTGAATAATTTCAGGTAGGCTACCATTCAAGATTAAATCATCTATTCCTGGCAAAGGTTTTGGAATTTCTAGTAGGCTCAGTGCCTCCATATGCAATTCAATAACTCTTCCTGGTAGCAGATTAACATCTTCATCTTTTTTATGACCTCTCAGTTTTCTTGCCGACGATCCTGTTAACACAAATATCGCCAATTTTTTATCGATAGCTCTTTTAAGCGTATCCATAATTGCCGGAACTTTTTGTATTTCATCAATGATGACAATAGGAAGTAATTTACTTTGATGTAATTGCGTATAGGCATTAATTTCTTTAATGAGTACCTCAGGATTGCGTTCATAACGCCTTCTCACTTCAGCTTCGATAAAAGAATATTCTATATCAGGTTTAATTTGATGATTCAGCACAGTGGTTTTTCCGGTCTGTCTTGGGCCAAGCAGTAGAATACTTTTCCCTCGGGATAGAATTGCTTCAATTTTATGTTGAATGATACGAGCTATGAATTCCATTTGAAAATAATAATTGAAATTTGCAACCTAGCCAACAGATTTCATTAAAAAATGTAAACTACCTTGAAATTTTCAATGGTAACTTTATGGAAATTGTGTTTTTTGACACAAAAAAGGCGTTGTTATCTTCTGTCTAACGATGCGCCTTGTTCTACTGACACCTGATAAAAAGTTCGCATGGAGGCGTAACAATCCCCTTCGTCTAATAAGGCAGGACTGACACATCGACAGCCGAATGACTTTTTATCCGTTAGTCGTAGGTTCGAATCCTACACGGCCCACCAATTAACCAATCAGTTACCGAACATTTTGTCGAAACACCTAACCCTGCTCGTGAATTTCTCGTAACCTTGTGGTGAGCGGTTGAGCGCTCCTTAGCACCGTTCCACACTGCTTACGTTCACAAACGCGGTTGGCCGCATCGA
>JABABH010000178.1 GCA_014238325.1 Coxiellaceae bacterium
AAGTGGATAACTTAGCAAGCAACTTGAACCAGCTAAATAGTTCAAGGAATGAATTATGGGAAGTTTATCGTCAGTCTATGCCTCGATTCAAAAGATGGTTCTCAGGCAGTCGAGAAAAAAAATCATTTATTGAAAACCTTAACTTAGACGCTATGAATCAGTTAAGTATATCTGTTTTGACAGACGATCTTTCTCCTGTAAGAATTTTTAAGGATATAGCGAGACAGTGTTGCATTACAGATTATTATAAAAAAATAGAAAATCTTAACGTTCTGAAAGATAAAGATGCTCTCTTCTTTGAGGATACCATACAAAAGGTGAATGCTGCTCCATATAAAACATGGGGTGAGTTGCTACCTAGTCTTCCAAAGGGGCAAGCTAAGCTACTTGCCTCGGATCTGAATACTGATCAGAGTAAAGATACCCAACGTGCTTCCAAAGCCTGCGTATCTTCGCAAGAACATGCAGAAAATAATAAAGTACAAGAAAAGACAAAGCCAAAGAAGAAGAGAAAACGGGTACGTGTGATTATTCGTCACTTGCGGCTTAAAACCAATAAACCTAAGCTGCCTACAAATGTTTTTGACGAAAAGAATCAACAAGTTCAGTCAGCAGGCAGTCCTACACCTTCGCTCAACAAATAGTTTTAATAATATGGGCGGCATGAGACTGCTGCCCATGTATCACTTCTTTTTTGATAATAAGCTTAGCCTGAACCTATGGATGATGACATAAAATATGCTTTATTCTTTGCGTCTGTCGATTTTATTGAAGATTGGCGGAATTATTGCCAGCAATGTCCTACTGGTCAATTTTTTTCAAGCAATACTAGCCTTCAATGTATCGAAAAATTAAAAGCTTTTACTGAAGGTATTAGAAATAACCTTGAAATAACGCCCTATCGACATCTTGGGAAGCTATTGTTCTTCCTTTGTGGGTTGAAATATGATCAAATCTTCTTGTTGTTTGCTTTTATCAGACAACATCCCCAATATAAAGGGGCAGGTTTTTTTATATTTATGTATAACGTTGATAAGATTTCTTCTGAAACCACTCATATTGCTTATAAAAGGCGGGTAGCTGCTTTTAAAGATAGGCTTGCTGATAAGGATAACAAAGAAGCTATTGAAGATTGGGTTGTACATAGAATTGAATATTGCATTGCACATAAAAATGCGTTGGATGAAAAGCTTGAAAAAAAAGAAGCTTTGTCAAAATTTATGGGCATATTTGAAGATTTGTTGGTGACGAGTCATTCTGCTCCAATCAATTATATCGATCAAGATACAAACCATTTGTATATACATCGTTATTTGAAGCTTTTCTCGATTGAGATAGCTACTTTTTTATGTGATATGTATTGTGCACTGCTTGCGAGAAGGGAAAAACCCTCAAAAATCGATGACCCTGCAACTTTCAATTGGGGTATCGATAAAATATTTTTTCAGAATTGGCGGCTTGAGAAAAATAATCTTTCTGACTGCCTAACGGTATTAATAGCATTATTTGTAAGAGATTATCGTGAGAAAATTGAACTGTTAGAAAAATTAGAGTCGAATACCTTGCTTTTCAAAGATAGAATAAAAGATTGTATAATCCGTTATCCTTTTGTGCCTCATGAAGAATTTTTTGAATTATTGAAACTCCCTGAAGAACAGTCTCAAAAAATTGTGGAGGAGCTGGTTGAAGCATTTAAAAATTCTGACTATAATACTTCAGTGAGTTTATTCGCTCATAGAAGTCATGAGGCTTTAAATAATATACCGCTCGTGCCTGAAGATGCGAAGTGGGTGATGGCGAGCGGTATACCTTTGTTTTGATGGCTGGCGAAAAATAAATGTTCGCTCAGCCACTTAAGGAGACAATCGCGGTTGTCCCTTAAGTATCCCCATCGCGATGAGTCACTTCAAGTGCATGCTTCGCATCTTGAAGTGGGATGGGTATATATGCGATTCATGATGCGATTCGATGTTTGATTCACCACGGGAGGCTAGCTTGCATATAGAGCATGCTTATTTTAGCATTTGATGATGGATGACACTCTTAATTTTTCTGCATTTGTAGATCGTTACCTTGATTTCTGTAGAACGCCAAGCACGCTATTTGGATTTATTAAAAAAATATTATACCCTGATCCGGCATGGGAAAAGCTTAAGCGGCTAAAAGAAGAGGAGAAAGCAAATCTGTATGAGGTGAAGGCTTGTTTTGATGCTGGTATTCCTTGGTCGCTTTTATTGTATTGTGAACGTTATCCTGAATATAGGGATAATATCTTAGTTTTCTTAATCTTAGATGCGAATAAAAACCATATAGATGATTTAATCTTTCTCTTTAATGAGCAAGCCTACGACAAAATCTATCAGTACTTAAAAGATAATAAGAATCATATATTGTTTGATATCTTGGTGAACTATAGAGAGAGTCTTCCCTGGTTCAAAAAAATTTTTTATCATTTTTTCTCTAGAGCTTTCTATACCAGCCTTATGGATAGATTATTGTTTCAAGATTGGAGATTAGAAGGTGATGCTTCTTCTATGGCTAGGTGGATCAATGTGCTATTGCCCTCCTTATTTGTACAAGATTATCATCAAAAAATGGAGACTTATGAGAGAATTATACATCAGCGGGAGGAATCCATATTATCCGCTCAATATACAGAAGTGCTTGCCAAGTTGATGATGATGTTCCCTTTTGTTCCTGATCGTGAATTTGCAAATTTTTTAAATCTCGATGTTCATGCTCAGCAGAAGATGATACAAACTTTTAATATTTATATGGAGAAACATCAAATCAATGGCTTTTCTGGCTTATCTACTTTTTTTTCTCAATGTGATGCATCCGTTGAAGATCATTTTCATGCTGCTTTAGATGCCCAATTATTGGAAGAAAATAAAACGCTTGCTCCAGTTGTGAGTCGTTCATGTTCGAGGGATACTTTTGGTTTTGGTCCGTGGGATACGGCTGGTCAGGATACCCATGTTTCCCTTGAGTTAAGCTTGAAGCATGCTGAGGCACTTCACGAAATAGCTCCTCATGCTATGTTTTTTGAGAAGGCTCGTCATGATCACTCATGCAAAGCAGCATCTGCTGACAGTTCAAAGACTCCTAAACTAGCCGTTTGATCTAGATTCATGCTGCAACCATAATAGACAGTTAGGGGTTAAGCTATCTTGCCTGAGGTTGGGGCTTGCTTGGCTTACTCTATTGAGTCTTGCAAGTATGGAGTTTTCTCGGTATATAAGACACTAAAGCGAGGGCGAGATGGGGGATGGATTTCCTCGTCCGTGTGATGTCCATGACTGAGTAATACAGATGAGCCATGTATTTAAAGTGTATTAAAGTATCAGGATTTAAATCGTTTGTTGATCCGACTACGATTCCTGTACATCGTCAAATTAATGCCATTGTTGGCCCGAATGGCTGTGGGAAATCGAATATTGTAGATGCGGTACGTTGGGTTGTGGGTGAAATATCAGCGAAGCAACTGCGCGGTCAATTGATGAGCGATGTTATTTTTAATGGCACCGATGCGAGAAAACCCGTGGGTCGGGCTGCTGTGGAACTACATTTTGATCATTCAACTCCGGTGCTTTCTGGTGCTTATGCAACGTATGCTGAGATTGTGATTCGACGGGAACTAAAAAGGGATGGACAGTCGACTTATTGGATTAATGGTACGGTTGTTCGGCGTCGTGATGTATTAGATCTCTTTTTAGGCACGGGCTTAGGGCCTCGTAGTTATGCCATTATCGAACAGGGTATGATCGCACATTTTATTGAGGCCAAACCTGATGATTTGCGCGTTTATATAGAAGAAGCTGCAGGTATCTCTATCTATAAAGAGCGGCGTCGTGATACGGCATCGCGTTTGGCGCATACACAAGAAAATTTGACGCGTTTGCAAGATATTCGCTTAGAGCTTGATCAGCAAGTGTTGCACCTAAAACGTCAAGCAGATGCTGCAGAACGTTATCAACGCTGCCAGCAGAAAGAGCAAATTTTATCATTACAAATCAAAGTATTGCAGTGGAAATTGCTTGAACAAGAACGGGAGACTCAGCATAGAGCTATAGGCACGGTTAAAGAGAAGGCAGAAGCCTATCAAGATAGCATCGCGTCTCTTGATACCACGATAATTAAGATGAGAGAGCAAGGTGTTTTACTCCATGAGCAGCATCAATCGCTGCAAG
>JABABH010000179.1 GCA_014238325.1 Coxiellaceae bacterium
CTCAAGAAGAGCAGCCTGCGACGTCTGAAACAAAAGCCATGGCTATTGTTTTATTAGTTGAAGATAATCCATTAGCAGCGATGGCGGTGCAAACATTTTTAAAATCGTTGAGCTGTGCGATCGATATTGCCAGTACGGGTTCGGAAGCGATTTGCATGGCCGAGGCTCAGGAGTATGACTTAATATTAATGGATATAGGTTTACCCGATTTTAGTGGTGTTGAGGTCACGCAGAAAATTCGAGCTCTACCTGATGCTAAAAAAGCGAAGGTAGCGATTATTGGATTAACCGGTCACGCGGGTAATCCTGAGCGATGCAAGGAAGCCCTGGATGCTGGCATGCAAGCCGTCTTAAATAAACCAGTTCAATCGAGTGAGTTGGGATTGATTTTAGATCGTTATGTTTTCAAGACATGAATTTTTTATATAAGCGCATATGAAAAGCTTCATAAATGATGCAACAAGGATAAGAACAGGTTGACCTGGGACTCTAGATTCCTTATATTGATCGGACTATTTTTGTCGATATTGACCCAAGGTCATTTTCTGCTTATAGGACGTCATCTGTTGCTTTATTGAGAATTGAGGCTAAGCATCAATAGGGTAGGGATGAATAGAATGGGCCCGTAGCTCAGTTGGATAGAGTACCTGGCTTCGAACCAGGTGGTCGGGGGTTCGAATCCCTCCGGGCCCACCATACTAGATATTTTAAATCAAAGACTTATCTCACTCCTTTCGGGAGTGCCTTGCCCCCCCCCATTTCCCTTGCGGGAGTTTTGCGGGACTTAGCATCCAAGCCTCTGACATTTGAGATAACTTTCAATGTGGGGGCACTTATCATGCCATCGGTCTTCACGATGACATTCACTAAAGATTTTGTCGATTCAAGTGTGTTTTTTTAGCAAGAGCATTGATGCCGCCTTGTGCTTCAGTTAAATGCTTTAATGCAAGCATAAAGGCTTCATAATCACCATCTTCATCATACTCTTCAAGAGCGACTTGTAGGTAAGCCTCTGCCTCATTATCATCTTTTAATGCGTCGATTAAATCGGTATGGTAATCAGTCATATATTTCACTGCATCATGCTTGCTCATCATGTTCCTCTCGCTTGTCGTATTATTTCTAGGTATTCTTCCGCTTTTTTGATATCTTTTAAATCTTATTTCTGCTCTAAATGTGATCAATTTCAAGCGGATAGCATGCCTAATTGAGAAAAGATGGGCAAGGAAGAGGGTATTTTCTGTATGACTATGCCTGGGCAACAAAAAGAAAAGGGGTGAATCCTTTCACCCAACTCCCAGCTAGTCTAAGAGCCATATCCCTATTCAGAAAACAGTATAACCATTATCTTGAGTGATTGTTAGTGAGCAGAGCGCTATATATACCGCCGCGCCTGATTATCCTATCGCGTTGCCCTGGTGCTATGATTTTAAATCAGTTAACATTTGCTCAATGCCCCGGTGGCTCAGTTGGATAGCGCGATCCCCTCCTAAGGGATAGGTCACAGGTTCGAATCCTGTCCGGGGCACCAATGAGCTATGGCTGACTGACAACCAGGAACAACCGATGAATGACAAAAATATGCGATGTGAATCAGATAGTATGGGGACCATTGAGGTGCCTCAGGATAAATATTATGGCGCTCAATCGCAGCGCTCCCTTGTGCACTTTGCTATTGGTCGGGAAACCATGCCAGTCGAGTTAATTCGTGCCTTTGGTATTTTGAAGCGTGCCGCTGCGTCCGTGAATATGACCCTAGGAAAACTCGATAAGAAAAAATATGTACTGATCGAGAAGGTGACCGATGAAATCATAAGTGGTGCTTTAATGGATCATTTTCCATTAAAGATCTGGCAGACGGGTAGTGGCACCCAAACCAATATGAATGTAAATGAAGTCATTAGTAATCGTGCCATTGAGTTATCGGGTGGGGTCATGGGCAGTAAAAAGCCTATACATCCGAATGA
>JABABH010000180.1 GCA_014238325.1 Coxiellaceae bacterium
AATACAGACAGATATTTAAAAATAACTAACAAAAAGTGATTCCAGTGCGATTGCCATGCCCACTTCGCATCTTCATTCGCGAGCGGTATACCTGGCCCCTGAAGATAAAGCTGAAGCGGTTGAAAGAATTTTAAACAAAGATACTTAACTGAAGCTCACCCACTTATCCCTCTTTTTTCTTTAAGCCAAGGCACCCCAAAAGACGACCCATTTTAAATTGATTGAGTCTCCAATAATGGCTATACTATGGCCATTATTGGAGACTAATTATAGATGAAAATTGAACAATTTTTCTATGAACACCCCGTTTTCCGGCATGAGGAATTTGCTGCTTGTAAGGCTAAAAAAGGCGACATTAAGGCAGCCTCGGTCAATACCGCCTTGCGCTATTATGCCAAGACGGGGAAAATTAAGCCAATTCGGCGCAAGCTCTATGCGGTGATACCACCGAACCAATCGCCCGACACAGTGACAATTGACCCTTACCTGATTGCCGGCAAAGCCACAGACGATGCCATACTCGGTTATCATACGGCCCTTGAACTGATGGGGTTGGCTTATTCAAGCTTTGGCCAATTCACCTATATCACCACCCAGAAAAGCAAACCGTTTGAATTTCAGGGGCAATGGTTTCAGTCCGTCGCACAACCTATTTCGCTACAAAAGAAACAAAAAACGCTGGTAGATATCGAACATATTGATCGCCAAGGGCTACCACTTGACGTCACCAATCCAGCGCGTACCTTTGTGGATGTGTTGGATCGCGTTGAACTCTGTGGTGGCTGGGAAGAAGTCTGCCGCTCTATTCAACTGTTTGCCATATTAAATATCAATGAAGTGATTGAGTACTGTCTATGCTTAGATAATTTACGCCTAAATGCGACCGTCGGTTATTTTTTAAGCCAACGAAAAAGCGCATTTGCAGTGAGCGAGAAACAATTAAAGCCCTTATTAAATGCATTACCTAAGATACCGCAATATGCCTCGAATAAAACCCATGAAAAATTTCAATTAGTCAATCCTTGGAATATTTTGCTGCCCGTATCTGTCATTGATCAAACTTGGGAGGAACCGCATGCTGACATCTAAAGTGCAATTGTTAAAAGAGGCAAAAGCTCGTGGTTATAAACCAGAAATCTTAGAGAAGGTTTATCGTTTACTCGATATTTTTAAGCAAATACTCTCTGTGCCTTTTTTAAGAGAGCGATTAGTGTTAAAGGGCGGGACGGCGCTGAATTTATTTCATTTTCAGAAATTGCCAAGACTCTCGATTGATATCGATTTAAACTACATTGGCGCACTGGATCGGGAAGCGATGCTGAGCGAAAAACCAGTCATTATTGACGCAATTCATCAAATTCTGTTACAAAATCAGTTTGAACGTCATCGCTCCCCCATGCATCATGCCGGTGGAAAGATGGTATGGTTTTATCCGAGTGTCTTAGGACAACGAGGTGCTTTGGAAATCGATCTTAATTTCATGTATCGGCAACCGTTATATCCGATAATGGATCGACCACCAAATATTAATATTGAAACCCAAATGCATTGGCAAGCACCCGTGTTAGACATACACGAATTAGCGGCCGGTAAATTATCAGCATTATTTAACCGCACCGTGAGTCGAGATTTATTCGATGCACATCATTTAATGACAAAAATGAATTTAAACATTACAAGACTACGAGAAGTGTTGGTTGTCTATCTCGCGATGACAAAAATTGATTTGGTTTCTTTACGGCCAGACACCATTGAATATCAAGTCACGGACGTAAAAAATCGATTATTGCCCGTCATGCATCAACCATCATTAGCAAGAACACTGCCACAACTACAGGCTTGGGCCACCACAATGGTGACAGAACTACAGCAAGCCTTATCCAGTCTCCTACCATTGAAAGATAATGAGGAAGCATTCATCCAGGGTGTCAGAACAAAACAAAAAATCTCACCTGAGCTAATCACGGATAATAAAATACTGGCTGAAAAAATCGCACAACACCCTGCGATACACTGGGCAATAAAACAGTGGAATGAGCGATCTTATGAATGCTGATATTGAATAATTAAAACAGATCATCTTTCTTTACACTCAACTTCGAATCTTCATTCACGATAAGTCAGCATTGATGAGGCGTTGTTGCGTAATGCACTTTCCAAGCAGTACGAGGTTTTAATGCTGGAAGGGATCTGTACCCTATTGTTATCAATATAACGAGTGAGATTGTCTTAGCCCCCTAAAATGTAACCAGTCTCTTGATAAGCCTACACACGTCGACTGATTTTCATTAAAGTGCAAGCTTTCCTTAAACTCATTCCATGACAATG
>JABABH010000181.1 GCA_014238325.1 Coxiellaceae bacterium
AGCGCATGGCGTTGATTATTTCTTAACGTCAGGAACTATAACAAATTGCCTTCACTCATCTCACACAGAATAATAAGCTGATTGCAGTGGTGATAATTATCACTATCACCTTATCTGTGAGGGTGCCCACAAGGAGCCATTTGTGCTCAACAATTCACCCAAACGAGCAGGATCGATCGTTACGCACGCTTTCGCGAGGACTGAGATAAAAGGGCGTTGATAATATTAAATATACCCAACAGAAATTCACTAACATTTCATGATGCAGCAACTCCGAAACGAACTCAAGATGGTCCTACTATCCGCCTCGATTTTAGAGGGTCAAAACCAACCTATTCTTTTAAAACGAGACAAGATACCTTTATAAGAGCTATGATGCATTTTTGTATCTCGCAGGTCATCAGGGTTATTTTAATCAAACTACCCAGCCAATGGAAGGCCTAGAAAAAAGTAGCATCATGCCTTCCTGGATATACCATCCTTTCCTCAGCGATAAAGCATTAGGCGCACTGCCTCAATCTTTTATTTAATGTTTCCTTAATTAATATATCGGATAATCTTGTGTTATATTAAAAATGGGCATGCATCCATTTTGGCACGTCATGTCAGGAGACATCACATGTATAAGAAGGATATCCTAAATTCAGCCAGTTCAAAATGTTTACCCGCTATCCTGTATACCTCCTCTCCTATCCTCAACATCCGATTGGCTCATTTACCGTTTCATGCTTTTACGAGCTTGCTAGGTGTGACACCGAGTATTCCACTTGTCATCGTTGGCCATCCCTATTCAACTGACCTAGGAGACCGTTATGATCCTTGAACCACTTTTGTCCATTACCGCTCTCAAGATCATCTGGGAGCTACTTGAAATTACCCATATGATTCAAGTCGGATATCACTCCAGTCACATCGGATACCACGGAGGCAGCGCCCTTCAAACCTGGGTAGCCAAGGCCTATCAAAAACGGTGGGATAACAAACATCCCGTAGAAGCCAGCGAAAGGGATGCCCCAACACTCTATGAAACGCTATCTCGAAAGGAAGCAAACACCCAAGCCGATGCCTATTTTCAGCAACTCTCTGAGAGCATCAAGGCTTTAAAGGAGGCAAAAACGGCACTGTTCAACCTAGAAACTCAATTAGACCATATGGTAACCACCCATTATGACCCGACACCTGATCAACTCAGGCGTGATTTATTGCTATTTAGAGATCACTTTAACACGTTTAGGAGCGCCTATTTCACCTGTATCAACTTCATCGCGTACATCCCACCTCGTGAATTATTATATGTGGCTTCTAACTTTGATACGTCCAACGTCATCAGTACCTTTAATAACCATGTCATTACCCTTGAGGAAAATCTGGATATCATCGGAAATACAGCAGAAAGTATTTCTAGGAAATTCCATGACTTCTCTGCTCACCATCCCTCTTCTCAGGAACCTACCTTAAAAACAACACTCGAATTGGCGATGGAACAGCATACGGATACCAGCGCAGCTCTCGCTCATATCATTAATCATACCCAGCTTTCTCAAACCTGCGCTGAGGTCATTCATGCTCTGAGCGAATGTCGACATGAGAACAGATCGAATCATGCTTGGAATACTGCAGCCTGGCATCCCTTACTCCATGCTCATCAACAAGTTGAGACAATCCAACGTATCTTGTTACATGCGATGGAAGAGAATCGCATAGACACTGATAAATTAGACCTAGCTAAGATGCTGTTACGTCGTATCCTGCCAAGAGAAGACTTACAAGCTTCCGAACTGGAATATGCTTCGTATGATTGGGTTGTGATGTTACGGACATGGCAATTGGAACAATGTGATCTTTTAACGAGATGCCTTAAACAATACAAGGCAGACATGCCCTTCCCACGTGATCACCCTACTCCAGAATTAATCAGCTGGCTTAAAACAGACAGAAGGAAACAAGATGCCGTCGAGTTTTTGAAAAATAGACTGGTGAAACCTTGTTTATTCTCCCATGATAACCATGATCAAGCCTGTGACAGACTCGAAAGCTTATATCCTAATGAAGACGTTAGCGGACACATCATGGAACATACGATGCCGAAGCGGATGCTTATCTGGGAAAAGAGCGATATCATGGTTCAATTACCTGAAGGCTTTAAAACCAAAATTCACTTTCGTAACCGAACCAAACTCGATCATCAACCTGATCAAGCCATCATATCACCCTATGTAGCCACCTGCGCCGTCCAACTTCAGGAAGACATTGCACGCCTCACAACCGCATGGAAAGCAAGTTTAGAACATTATATGAAAGAGGAGGCACGTTTTAAAGAAAAAATAAACTTACAACAGGAAGCCTATGACAACGCTCACCACAAAGTTTGCCTTAAACGCGTTAAAAAAATGCGTATCAAGCTCCATACTATCTCCAGCACACCTCACCATCTTTTATCCCCGTATCTTTATGATGCTACCGTTATCAATGAAGAAGAAAAAAAACACCAAGTCCCTACGCCTGACGATCTATTGCATATCGCTTATCAAGGCGTATCTGCCGATGAACTTTGTCGCTGGAAAACTCCTACCCAACAGCTGATCTGCTATTTTCAGCCCATGGCAGGTCAGGACGATTCTCGAGCCTCAGCATGGGTCTATGCCTGTATAGCGTGTCCAAACAGTTTATTTCCCTCATTGAGCTATCTGTTCGCCGAAGAAGGTCTATTAGCCCTACCTCCTGGCGAAGCCACTGTGGCAGCACAAGAATTTGGAACCGAGATCTACATGCAAGCCATCCTGGAGTCGCCTAAAAATAAGCCCATTATGAGTGAATCACTTAACCTATTGGAGCGTAGTACCAGAGATAAAACAGAACGTCTTATTCATCAACTCAATGGTTATTACGCTGTGGCCTTAGTCAGAATCCATCCAAAGCATCGTCAACATCTACCATTGGATAAAAAAATTGAGTCGATTTTTAAGAATTTTTTGGATTTATTTCAAGATAACGGCCACCTGAAGCGTGAACGCCTCAAAAGCGCACATATCTTTATTGATAAGATCTGCTACGTTTTGAAGGCAAAAGATATGCATGCTATTCATACGGAACTCGTCACACTCGACACCCAATATAAAACCTGCCTAAACATAGCTCCATCTAGTCAACGCAGCGTCTTGTATCGTATCATGCACCAGTTAGCGGGGCCGGGTAGTCCTTTTGGAGGACTCATACAGAAAACCGCTCCATCTGCAACCGATAGGCTGCTACAAGAGTCTGAAGCTCACATAAAAGAAGAACGCCGACAAAAAGAAGATGAACGCCAACAAAAAGAAGAAGCCCAGGGCCGCGAAATAGAGGAACGCCGACAAAAAGAAGCAGCGTTTCAGAAAATTAAAGAACTGGAAGCAAAACTGGAGGAAAAAGAAAAAAATCAGGGCACAAACACTTCAATCGGCTTCTTTACGCCTCCTGCTAACCAGGAAGCCCTGCATGATTCTGCGTCAGCGTCAGCGTCAGCGTCAGCGTCAGAAAATATGCTCATGGGTAACGGGTAAAAGATGCTAGTATGGGAAAAACATTGGAACCCTGAAACACCTCGGGGAGAAACCTCGTCTATCCAGGTCAAGCCATCGGCAAGCCTTTTAGCTATCACAGGGATCCACCCACCCCACCTCGATACCCTCTATCAACACCACATCAGAGCATTTCGCAAAACCTTAGACTACAAGCATGCTGCAGCACCCTTATTATTACAAGCATTGATCACCTTATTCGTGGAAGGCCAACAACTTCATCATGCTAATAACCTTGCTGTATACCAAAAGGCATGGAAAGATTGTGCTTATGAAGCACTCTTGACGGTCCTCAAAACTGACTGGCTAGAAGCTCTCCGTATGATCATCCCCTCCTCTTCTGAGCCGCGCTTGCGTTATCTTGCTGTATTAGCTATCTATAAAATGACACTGACAGTCTACGCTGATCAATTGACTCATCAAAGCAGTCTTCCTGATGATACCCCATATCATGATGCTCTCTGGAAGGCTTATATTAATGTTCTCTCGCTTTTGTCTCACTATCGGCATCAGCCACAGTCTGACGAAATACAAGCCGACTTACGCGAATTTCTATGGCAGCAACTCATCACCTTGATCGAGAAAACCAGTACCCTTCCTCTCTCTCCCACTTGGACTGAATACCTCCAACGCTGGATCGCCATGTGCTTGCATAAAATAAAATCATGGTTTTTAAGGACATCCCTTGACACACCCACACCTGATCCCTTAGAGGTCTTAGGCCAACGTCTTCAAAAACATGTCAAAAAAATCATGAAGCAAACCTCCTCTAATCAGGCTAGGCTTCGACAACATTGTTGGTTTTATTTTTCAGTGTATCACTTATTCATCACCACCTTTGCGGATCATCAGGCTGATTCTACCTCTATCCTTTTGCTCGAGAACTTTATGAATTGTTTTAAAGCGTGGCCTGGGCTCACATTTCCTTTTAAGTCTATACGATACACCCGCTTAACCACAGGCTCTACCGCAACAGAGTGGAAGAAAATCGCTCCTGAAGTTTTGCAAGAAATCAGCACCTACTTTAGCACGGATCGCGATCAATTTAATGCAGGCGCTCATCCTCTCCCCAAGAAGCGGGCAGCCGATCTCAAACACTCCTGTTTCCATTGGCTGTTAGCACGGTATGAACCCAGTTTATACCATCAGCTTCAGGAGCATCATAACCATCAACCCGCTGTCCTCTCGGGCTTACTTCAAATGCCTTTATTTGAGAAACAAAAAATGTATGCTTGCAGTGAACCTGCCACCAAACAGTTTTATAAAGACTTAGAGAAAATTGCCCACACGATGATATACTCTCACGTACACAAGGCTGGATTTAAGGTCTCTTATGCGGAGATAGCGGAGGCCTTAACCCCCCATGAATCCCTCTCTGACCAAGCGTTACAGGCCACTGAAGGATTTGTCTCCATTTATTTTTTCCCTACACTCCAAAAAAAATATCAAAAGCTCCAACAAGCTTTACAAACACACACCGGTAGCACGCGTCAATTTCTACTTCAACATCGTCATCTGATTCTAGCCATCACCCATGAATTATTCAGGATAACCCAT
>JABABH010000182.1 GCA_014238325.1 Coxiellaceae bacterium
CAGACTAGGTGGGACTGTCCTTAGAATCGAGCCTCATATCAAGGACTTAGGAGTATAGTTCTAAGTTCTAAGTTCAATTTATTAGCAGTTGTCACACAATTGCATCAAATTACGACAGTAAAGTGTTATCAACGGAAATTGAATGTAGAACAACTAAGTTAACCCACGGGCAAAAAATCTTATAGATTTTTGAAAGCCCGCCCACGCAAAAAACGGTGCAACAAATGCACTTTTTCATCGAGTCTATTCTTAAAAATATTCAAAGAAGCAGCTGTAACTACATAATCCGGCAATGAGTTCCAATAATTCACCACCCGATTTCCAAAAAAGTTGAAAGCAACGTTTCTGCCAGCAAAAAATGGATACAATTTCAGACTGTTACCTCTGGTACCAACATTTGGAGCGTATGCGAAATAATCATCAAATCGCAGATCTACAATATTATGCACTATTTTATAGACCAAAATAACGTCTCGCTTTATCCGTCGTAATTCAAGTGATTCAAAACCGCAAAAAATCTGCCGTTGCTTATAAGTTCTGTGAAAAAGACCGTTAATACGTTTTGTGAATTTCCTCTGAATTGATTCAATTCTGTCAATATCCTGAATGTATAGCGGACTCTAAATCTCACAATTATACTCAAGTATCGAGCGGATATAAGTGACATACATTCCACACATGAAATTGACATCTCGACTACTAAATGCTCGATAAATAAGGCCAACCCGTCTCGAAGCATTGACAGTCACGGAACTGCATTGCTTAGCAAAAGTAAGGGGCCCAGAAATTAACACTCCCAAATCTTGGCAAGTTTCAACGGGTGGAAACGTTCCACTTAAAAGGTACTGTGTTTGATTTGGGCGATTCCAACCTACTTGAAGTAGCGAACACTTGCTACCATTGATTTGCATTTGCCACTGGTCACACCAGAGCTGGAGAGACGTAATATCACGTTGCATACCTTGAGCATTTGGATTTTGACGTAGTTTCGCACAGTAGATTTTTGCATCATCCGCATACAGCTTAATCCGGCAGGCTTGAAGAATATCGGGCATGTCGTTTATATAGATCAAAAAGAGCAAAGGTCCTAAAACCGAACCTTGCGGTACACCACTCGTTACACGGGTCCATGTTGAGAACGAAGAGCCAACTTTGACGCGCTGCCATCTGTTTGTCAAGAAAGCACGTATAAACTGCAACACCTTACCTTTAATTCCATAACCCTCGCACTTTTGGATTAGCTTTACGTGATCAACACAGTCAAACGCTTTCCTCAAGTCAATATACATTACATCAACGTGCTCACCTTTCTCGATACAAGTGATCCAATGGTTGAGACATTCAAGATGCTCAGTTAACGTCGCTTTTTCGGCAAAAATTCATGCTGATGATTGCTGAGCAGCGAATTATTCAGCAGATGTTTGAGAATTTCGACCTTGACAACACTTTCAATCACCTTGCACGATGCAGACGTGAGAGAAACGGGATGGTAGCAGTTGGGATCTTTAGTAGAGCCGGTGCCTTTGTAAATAGGAGTGACGTTGGCACGGAGCCAGACTGTAGGGACAGCACCAGATTCAAAACCAGTATTAAACAACTTACACAAAGGAACAACGAGAGATTCATTGTATTTAATCAAGATTATC
>JABABH010000183.1 GCA_014238325.1 Coxiellaceae bacterium
ACACCCAACAAAAGATACAAGAAAACAATGCACTAGCAGAAGACGAGCACCAAAAAAAAGAAGACGAGCGCCTAAAAAAAGAAGACGAGCGCCTAAAAAAAGAAGACGAGCGCCGACAAAAAGAAGACGAGCGCCGAAAAAAAGAAGACGAACGCCAACAAAAAGAAGACGAGCGCCGACAAAAAGAAGAAGCCCAGGGTCGCGAAGCAGAGGAGCGCCGACAAAAAGAATTAGCACTCCAGCAAGTTAAAGAACTGAAAGCGCAACTGGAGGGAAACGAAAAAAGTCAGGATACAAACACTCCCACTCCAACCAGCTTATTTACAAAGCCTCCCGCTAAAGAAGCCCGGTGTCTACCCCCCAAAAACATGGCCATGAATTGAGGCGCCGCAGGCAAGGCGCCTTCAAGCATATTCTTTATCACACAATCCTGATACACTTGGATCCATTGAAACCCTATACTCGTGGCAGCCCAAGATCTTGCCCCATGCATAGCTCAACTCAGACACTGTATGAATGCCATTGCTCAATCTCATATCCGTAATTTTTCTACCATTGCCCATATTGATCATGGTAAATCTACGCTAGCAGATCGCTTAATTCAGCAGTGCGGTGGTTTAAGTCCACGCGAAATGAAAGCACAAGTTCTTGATTCGATGGCCATCGAGCGGGAACGCGGTATTACTGTAAAAGCACAAACCGTCACACTACAATATACGGCTAAAAATTCTGAAATTTATCAATTCAATGTCATCGATACACCCGGCCATGTAGATTTTTCTTATGAAGTGTCGCGGTCTTTGTCTGCATGCGAGGGAGCACTATTACTTGTAGATGCTGGACAAGGGGTAGAAGCGCAAACCGTTGCGACTTGTTATATGGCTATTGAGCAAAATTTGGTCGTTTTACCTGTGCTTAATAAAATTGACCTACCACAAGCGAATCCTGAGCGCGTCATGCAAGAAATCGAAGATGTCATTGGTCTTGATACGACGGATGCCATGCAGGTGAGCGCAAAGACAGGCCGCGGAGTCGATGCCCTATTAGAAAAAATCATCTATACCATCCCGCCGCCCGTAGGTGAGGCAAACGCACCGCTGCAAGCTCTTATTATAGACTCTTGGTTTGATAATTATTTAGGTGTCGTCTCCTTGGTACGTATTAAGCAAGGTACCTTAAATCAAGGACAAAAAATACGAGTCATGTCGACAGGTAAAGAATATCGTGTTGAACAAATTGGCATATTTACCCCCAAACGCACACCCTTAAAAATTTTAATAGCAGGTGCAGTTGGCTTCGTGATTGCAGGCGTCAAAGATATTTTTGCGGCTCCCGTCGGTGATACCTTGACCAGTACGGTCAACCCTGCCCAGACCCGACTAGCAGGTTTTGAACGCATACAACCACGCGTATTTGCTGGTTTATTCCCTGTCGAGACCGACGATTTCGAAGCCTTTCGCGAAGCCCTAGCCAAACTTCGCTTAAATGACGCTGCATTGTCTTATGAGCCAGAATCCTCAGAAGCCTTAGGATTTGGTTTTCGATGTGGTTTCCTCGGGCTATTACATATGGAAATTGTACAAGAACGCCTAGAGAGAGAGTATCATCTAGAACTTATTACGTCTGCACCCACGGTAATATATGAAATATTGACTCGCACAGGAGATCTTGAGTACGTGGACAACCCCATGCATCTGCCCGTCCCCAATCATATTTCAGAAATTCGAGAGCCCATGGCATCGCTCAATATTCTGGTACCTCAAGAATATTTAGGAAGCATCATGACTTTATGTGCAGAAAAGCGAGGGGTGCAAACTCAACTTTCCTACCTCAGCAACCAAGTGACCCTAAGTTATAACATCCCAATGAGTGAGATCATCCTGGATTTCTTCAATCGTGCTAAATCAGTGAGCCATGGGTATGCTTCCTTAGACTATAGCTTTAATCATTTTCAAGCAGCCGATCTTGTCAAATTAGATATTTTGATCAACGGACAACCTGTGGATTCTCTGGCCAATATCGTGCATCGTGACCAAGCTTATATCAAAGGTCGAGACTTAACCGAACGGCTACAAACCTTAATCCCACGACAAATGTTTGAGATTATGGTACAAGCTGCGATTGGCAGCAAAGTAATTGCACGCGCTACCATCAAAGCCCTCAGAAAAAATGTCACAGCAAAATGTTATGGTGGGGATGTCTCACGAAAACGTAAATTATTAGAAAAACAAAAGGCCGGGAAAAAACGTATGAAGCAAGTAGGGAAAGTCGCCATCCCACAAGAAGCCTTTCTAGCCATATTGAAAATCGATGAAGGCCAAAATAAGTGAAGCTCATCTCATAAAACTTCAGGTTAACCTCAGAAGCAACCCCTTATAGGTATAAGCTATATGAAAGACACGATAATATTTGATTTTTCATTTTATCTAACGATTGCAGTCATTGTGACCGGACTCGTAGCCTTAATCGATCGGCTTTTTTTTAAAAAAACATCAACGGCTACTTCGTTTTTAAAAGATTTATTCCCCATTTTACTGGTTGTATGGATCGTGCGTTCCTTTATTATTCAACCCTATCGTGTCCCCACGGGTTCTTTAGAGCCCACCGTGATGCCTGGAGATTTTATTGCCGTCAAAGAATTTTCCTATGGTCTACGATTGCCTGTCTTACACACAAAAATTATCCCGACAGGCGAGCCTAAACGCGGACAAATTGCAGTTTTTCGTTGGCCTAAAAATCCCAAAAAAGTCTTTGTTAAACGAGTCATTGGCACGCCTGGTGATCATCTTGTTTATAAAAATAAGATCCTTTATCTCAACGGCAAGGAACAACCACAAAAATTTCTCTATACGACCGTAGATCGCTCAGCCTGGGGCCAACCGATCGTACAAGTCAGACAAGAGAATCTCAACGGAATTAAACACCTTATATATGTTCGCCCCTATGGGGGAGAAACGAAAGACTATGACCTTGTCGTACCTAAGGGTCATTATTTTATGATGGGCGATAACAGAGATGACAGCGATGATAGCCGAGACTGGGGATTTGTGCCAGAAGACCATTTAATTGGTCAAGCCTTTGGCATTTGGATGAGCTGGGACAAAGATAAATGGCACATACGCTGGCATCGTATTGGGAGGCCCCTATAAATCGTATCCTGGACGCAGATAATATCTGCTGCCAAGATGCCTTCCACCCACTCTCGGACAGCCCATCAAGTTATAGGATTAAACCTATGCATCATCTATCAGAATTAATACAGATTATCGGTTATACCTTTAACGAACCTAAGTTATTAAAAACCGCACTGACTCATCGGAGTGTGGGCCCTGATAATAATGAACGCTTGGAATTTTTAGGCGATGCTGTCTTGTCCTTGATTGTATCAACAGCATTGTATCAGCGTCACCCTCATATGAATGAAGGCGAACTCAGTCAACTCAGGTCCTCTATCGTCAACGGAGATATGCTCGCAGAAATAGCACACGATCTAGGGTTGATGCATTATATCAATCTCAGCCCTAGTGAAGACAAAAACGGTGGGAAATTTCGGGTTTCTATTTTAGGCAATACTTTTGAAGCACTCATCGGTGCCGTCTACCTCGATGCTGGTTTGAGCACCACACAAGATCGCGTATTAGCTTGGTATGGGGAACGTATACAGCAATGGTCCACTCCTCAGCCCCCCAAAGACCCCAAGTCACGCTTACAAGAATGGGTGCAAGCCAGACAGCTTCCTTTACCCGACTATAGCGCCACGATTTCAGGAGCCCCTCACTCACAAACTTTTACCGTCTCTTGTTCGGTTCCCGGCCTTCCTTATCAATCTCAAGGTGTAGGCTCGACGCGTCGTCGGGCAGAACAAGAAGCGGCCATATATTTTTTGGAGAAAATCGATGACTGAGCAAACACGCTGCGGTTATGTCGCTATTGTTGGGCGTCCCAATGTCGGAAAATCAACCTTATTAAACCGTTTATTATCACGAAAACTCAGTATCACCTCTCGTAAACCGCATACCACACGTCAATCGATTTTAGGCATTCACACCCAAGATTCTATCCAAACCATTTATCTTGATACTCCGGGTTTACAAAAAAGTCCGAAACAATTACTCCATCGGATGATGAATACTGCCATCACTCATGCTATCGCTCAAGTCTCTCTGGTGATTATGATAGTAGAGCCACGTTGGCGTCTAGAAGATCAGCAAGTGCTGGATCAAATTAAACACTCAACCGTCCCCGTTTTCTTACTCATTAACAAAATAGATCGCATTAAAAAGGCCGAACTACCCCCCTATATTTTAGCAGCCTCAGAACGTTTTCCTTTTGAAATGATTCTTCCCATCTCGGCCAAAACTGGAGACCGCATCCCTAGCTTAGTACAAAGCATTCACTCATATATACCACCCTCTCCCTTTCATTTTCCAGCAGATCAAGTCACCACGCATGATCATCAATTTATGGCAGCAGAAGTGATCAGAGAAAAGCTCATCCGACTTCTAGGACAAGAGATTCCCTATGCTTTAACGGTTACTTTACTCGTCTTTGAAGATACTGATCTTATCACTCGCATTTCTGCTATTATTTGGGTCGAGAAAAAAAGCCAGAAAGGGATCGTTATTGGAAAAAACGGAGAGAAATTAAAAACTGTCGGCACCATGGCGCGCCTAGATTTGGAAAGAAGATTCCGTAAGAAAGTATTCTTGCAGCTATGGGTAAAAATTAATGCCAATATATTGAATGACCCACAATATTTTGCGCAATCATAAGGCCAATGACTCATCGTGTTATTTTAGAACCGAGCTTTATTTTGCACAAGCATGCATATGGCAATACCAGTTGGATATTAAATATTTTTAGTCAGCAGCACGGACGTCTAGCTATACTCGCGCGTGGTGCGCGACAACCAGGCTCTCGGTACCAAGGCATCCTCGATATATTGATGCCTCTTGCTCTATCCTGGAGCGGAAGAAGCAACTTAAAATACCTCAATCAGGTTGAATTTATTCAAAACACATCACCTCTAACCGGTACCGCACTATTCTGTGCCTTTTATCTCAATGAATTACTGATGCGCTTATTGCCGCTACATGACCCCTATCCTGCCTTATTTATCGACTATCAAAACACCCTTGTTCAACTAGGATGCTCGCATAAAACACAGGCCTTACGTCGTTTTGAAAAACGACTATTGCAAGACATGGGCTATGCATTATCATTACAATATGAAGCCCATCATACCCGTCCTATTGAAGCAGAATACTGCTATCAATATTATCCAGATCGTGGGTTCGTG
Source organism: Coxiellaceae bacterium (assembly GCA_014238325.1). Lineage (GTDB taxonomy): Bacteria > Pseudomonadota > Gammaproteobacteria > Coxiellales > Coxiellaceae > JABABH01. The sequence continues at coordinate 5,300 of JABABH010000183.1, forward strand.
CGATGCAAAGCACAAGCAGGGCCGACTATCTTTCCTGGAACTAGCCTTGTAGCTATGCGATACGAAAATTGGAAGACACTCAGCGCATTACAAGACGCCAAGCGTTTAATGCGATTGGCTATGACGAGTCTTTTAGGGAAGCGACCGCTAAAAAGTTATGATTTGCTAAAAGATTGCTATTAACCTAGCAAATATTTTACCAAAAGTAAGCCAGCAACAAATTGACAAGCGGGTGAACTTGTGACTAACTGTCTTTTAAGAGATAGTGAGTATTTCAAATGCTTTATTAATTTTCAAACTCATGCTGGTGTCTTGTGTCCATGCGTAATAAGAAAAACCGCGCCCATATAAGCTTGGATATGCTGCTCAATCTTATCTTAGTTAAGCAAAGAGTACTTACCTATCTAAGCATAGAAGGTGTACTGATATTAGCATTAGGTGAAAATATAAACGAACGCGATCTATATGGTAAAAAGCCCGTCGAGATAGCGATAGGAAAAGGCCATTCAAGTACAGTTCAAACCTTATTAGTAAACAATGTTACCGAATGCAATCCATATACTCAACTAGTAGGGATAGCGCTAAGAAGCAGAAATTTCAGTATCATCAAACTATTATTAATAAACTGGTCTCTAGATACAGCGAAGAAACTGTACACCAATCTAGACAGTTTTTTCTCGATACGCCAGGATAACAACGTATTAGAGTCACATGCAACAAGGCCATCTCAATGAAAATTCTAGCCACACTCAATAAGTTATACTAGTTTTTAATATAAACCATCACACCACAAGTAGCATCATTATGTTCTATAGCATCATTTTAAACCAAAATTACCCTATTCACCCAGAAAATACGCTAGATTCAGTGCCGTCTACATTAGAAGACAACCGCCCAGTGTCTATTTTTAACTCATCACCACGAAAAACAGAAGCAATAGAACAGATCCCTTTAGTCCATCGCCCTCGCTCTATCTACAATGAACAAAAAGAGCTAAACAAGCCCTCCCCCACTCCACCTATGAAACCCTAAAAAAGGGAAGACATCTCGTATAACCAACCGGGAAACAAACCAATCACAAGAACAGCTAATGCATTAATGCTTAATATCATGGTTAATCCCAGGGGGTAGACGATCTTAGTCTCCCGTGATACGGCACTACTCTCAAAGTACATCACTTTAACCACATAAAGATAATAATAGGCACCTATGATGGCGGTTAACATAGCCACAATAGCAAGCCAAACCAAATGGGCGTGAATTAAGGCTTGTAATACTTCCACCTTAGCAATAAAACCAACTAAGGGCGGTATACCAGCTAAGGAAAACATGAGTAACAACATCATAAAAGCCAGCCATGGATGTCGATCGCTTAATCCTGCTAAGTCATTGACTTTCTCTATTTCCAAGCCCGCCTGACTCATCATAGCCAATAGACCAAAAGCTGCCAGTGTTGCGATGCTATAACTTATGATATAGAACATCCCAGCCCCCATCCCCTCTGGTGTGGCACATAATACACCTAACAACATATATCCCATATGTGCAATCGAAGAATAGGCGAGAAAGCGCTTGATATTCGTCTGGATAATAGCAGCAATATTACCCATCAACATCGATAATACCGACAATACTATTAAAATATGATGCCAAGGGATAGAAACTGTCGGTAAAGCCTCCCACAATAAACGCACTAGCATCACAAAAATAGCAATCTTGGGTGCCGCCGATAGAAAAGTCGTGACGGAGGTGGGTGCTCCTTGATACACATCGGGCACCCACATATGAAAAGGTGCGGCGCCCAATTTAAAGGCAAGGCTCGCAACCATAAAAATAAGACCCAACACCAATAGCAAAGGCTGATGCGCTGCCGATGCGGCCATAATACCAGGAATATCTAAATGTTGAGTCGCACCAAATACCATAGATAAGCCATATAACAAAAGTCCGGAGGCCATCGCTCCCATCATAAAATATTTCATGCTCGCTTCTATGCAATCTCCTTTATGACGCTGCATGGCAATCATCGCATAAGTCGGTAAAGCTAATAATTCTACCCCTAGAAATAGTACCAACACATGATAACTCGACACTAATACCATCATGCCCAACATAGATAATAAACCTAGCACATGAAATTCAACCGCGGGGATCCCTCGATCTTGATTATAAGATTGAGCATAAAGAAACGAAAATAAGACTTCCAAGTAAATAAATAACTTCGTATAGACCGATAAAGGATCAAAGATAAAGGAACCTTGCATCGTCATAACGGTATGTTTATCGTATACCTTGGTGAAAATGATCCATGTTAAAATTACGGCAATCAGTAGGGTGATCTGCATTAAGCGATAGGATAGGCGCTTTGAGGATGAGAAAACACCGCTCATCAATATCACTAAAGCCATCAAGAGCACCCAAAGCTCAGGCAGCATAGGCACGAGATTAAAACCTATTAATTGCATGGTATTACCTTCGTTATAATCTTGACTCTAGTGATAGATGTAATAAGTGATCAGTCGAGACATGAAACACTTTTAATAAAAAATCTGGATAAATACCCAATACGATTACGACTAATGCTAATAAAATAAAATTAATGCTATCCACTCGACCAATGTCTTTGAGCTTCAACACAGCCGTATTGACCACGGCTCCGTAGAAGACGCGCTTATACATCCACAATGTATATGCCGGGGCCACGATGAGGGTGAGGGACGCAACAAAGCCTATCCAAAAATTAGCCTTAATCGCACTCAGTAATACCATAAATTCACCTACAAATCCTGAGGTGCCTGGCAAGGCAATATTAGACATCGCAAATAACATAAAAAAAGCAGAAAAATAAGGCATCATTTTCGCCACCCCACCAAAATCAGCAATTTTACGGGAGTGCAGTTGTTGGTATAAAACACCAAATGCTAAAAACATCGCACCTGAACCGAAGGCATGTGAAATCATTTGCACCATCGCGCCTTCTAAGCTGAGAAAGGCATCATGGACATTACCTGTAAAACGAATAATCACAAAAATCATAAATAAACCTAAGGTCACTATGCCCATATGCGCAACAGAAGAATAGGCAATCAATTTTTTCATATCCTTTTGTGCAATCGCAATCAACCCAATATACACAATCGCAACCAGGGATAGGGCAATCATCAACCAATCTAAGCTACGACTCGCATCTGGTACAATGGGTAAACTAAACCGCAAGAAACCATAAGCTCCCAGTTTTAGCATGAGCGCTGCTAAGACGACTGAACCACCTACCGGCGCTTCAGTATGTGCATCTGGCAACCAGGTATGTACTGGCCACATCGGCACTTTTATCGCAAAGGCGAATAAAAACCCTAAGAAAATTAAGATTTGAATGCCCATGGGGATGTGCAAGGAATAATAATCTAAAATATAAAAACTATCGGCCTGTACCCGTAAATAAATCAACGCGACCAATAATAAAGCTGATCCAAAAAAAGTATATAAAAAGAATTTGATGGCAGCATAAGCTCGGCGCTCCATGCCCCACACTCCAATGCTGATATACATTGGAATTAACATCGCTTCCCAGAAAAAATAAAATAGCATCGAATCTAAGGCACTAAATACACCCACCACTGTGCCCTGCATCACCAAAAAAGTGGCTAAATACTGGCCGACTTTTTCCTTCACCATGGTCCACGAAGCTATGACGATTAATAAGGTTGTAAAGGAGGAGAGTAAAATGAGTGGCATAGATATACCATCGACGCCCAATGCATAATGAATTTTGAGCGATGGAATCCAGCTACCATTCTCAACAAACTGCATAGCCGCTGTCTGTGTATCGAAGGTCATATACAATAAAAACGACAATACGAGGCAAATGAGCGAGACGACTAATGCAATCATGCGCGCATGGTTCGGTTTTTTATGGATAAAAGCCACAGGAATCGCAGCCACGACCGGCAACCAAATAATAAAGCTTAATATATAGGGTATGTCAATCATATTATACCAGCAATAACCAAATTAAAAACACCAACAAGGCTATCACCATGACCGTCACATAATGATATAAAAATCCTGACTGTAAACGTCGCATCAATCGTGACATACGGGTCACGTTGCGCGCTGTTCCATCTACCATAAAATGATCGAGAACTTTGAGATCCCCGGTATAAAAAAAGAAATCACTCAAAGCACGGACGCCCCGCACAAATATCCAATGATTAAAAGTATCGAATCCATATTGACGCACCAATACACGACGCAGTTGTGGTAACTTCTCTGCTATTTTATCCTGTAATTTTGGTTTCCATAACACCATAAAGGCTGCACTTAAAATTCCCATGACTGAAAACCAGAAGGGAAGCGTCAATATGGAGTCAATCACCATACCCCATGCGCTCGTGAAGCCTTGCGATAATCGATAGAGAACGTCATATTGTGGCAATACCACGATACTCGACCCCAATAAGTTGGGATGACGATATAACATAGGATAAATCAATAAGCCCCCGGCTAGGATCGACGGAATCGCTAATCCCCATAAAGGCCCTTGCATCACCCATGGTGTTTCTTTAATCACCGGTTGTGCGGCGACTTCTTTGGACGCGGGAGCATGAAAGGTCATAAAGAAAGCCCGAAAAATATAATAGCTCGTGACAAAAGCACCCAATAATAAGCAGGTATAAGCATATTCTGCGCCGACTAAGGTGGATTGTCCTACTGCTTCTATGATGGCATCTTTAGAATAAAACCCAGAAAACGGTGGAATAGCCGATAACGATAGGGCACCAATTAAAAAGACGAGATAAGTCATGGGCAAATATTTTCTGAGATGACCCATCTTACGCATATCTTGCTCGTGATGCAGAGCCATGATCACCGAACCTGCCGCTAAAAAGAGCAGGGCTTTAAAAAAAGCATGGGTCAATAAATGAAAAATTCCTGCACTATAAGCGGATACCCCATCAGCTGCCATCATATAGCCTAGTTGAGACATGGTTGAAAAGGCAATAACCCGCTTAATATCATATTCTACGAAAGCTAATAAACCGGTGAATAAGGCCGTCGTCGCACCAATGATCAACACAACGCTCAATGCTACTGCTGAATGCTCAAATAAGGGGGAGAGCCTTGCCACCATAAATATACCTGCCGTGACCATGGTCGCGGCATGAATCAACGCAGAAATAGGTGTCGGACCCTCCATCGATTCTGGCAACCAGATATGTAAGGGCATTTGGGCAGACTTACCCATCGCACCGATAAAAAATAAAATACATATGACCGTCGTGACTGACCAAGGCATCCCACTGATCAGGGATATGCTTTGATGCGATAACTGTCCCGTAGCCGCAAATACGGTATGATAATCTAGACTCCCTACATAAGACAAAACCAAGCCTATCCCTAAAAGAAAGGCAAAATCAGCGATACGGTTCACTAAAAACGCCTTTAAGCTACCGGCAGCAGCAGGCTCTTTATGAAACCAAAAACCTATTAATAGGTATGAAACGACTCCAACCCCTTCCCAACCAAAAAATAATTGTAGAAAATTATTGGCCGTTACCAAGGTTAGCATCGCGAAGGTGAAGAAGGACATATAAGAAAAAAATCGCTGGTACCCAGGGTCATCAGCCATATAACCTATACTGTAGATATGTACCAATAGCGATACAAAGGTGACCACCACCATCATCACGGCCGTTAAGGCATCGATCAAAAAACCTAAGGAAAATTGGAAGGAACCACTGATTCCCCAGATATAAAGCGTATTATTATCATGCACGCCATCCAACACGACAATTTTAAATAAGGCAATGGAACATAAAAGTGATAAGCTCAGTAACAGCACGGTCACCCAATGCGCACCACGACGACCGATGATTTTCGCCATCAACCCAGCTATCAACCCTCCCAATAAAGGTGAAAGGACAGCCACTAACGAGAACATTTTTATCCACCACATGGCGCTAACCTTTTAAGCGATTCATGTCAACCACATTAATAGAAGCATGCTGACGATAAAATAAAACCACGATCGCCAAGCCAATGGCAGATTCTGCCGCCGCGACCGTTAATATAAAAAACACAAATACTTCACCCGCACCCTGATGAAGGTACTCCGAAAAAGCAATAAAATTCGTATTCACCGCTAATAGCATCAGTTCAATACACATCAATAGCGTAATTAAATTTCTTCGATTGATCACGATACCCATCAAACCAATACTAAACAAAACAGCACTGACTATTAAAAAGTGGTACAACCCAATCATGATGATTTTTTTACCGTAGGTGGTATATCAACGATCCGTAATCGCTCCTGTTTATTGGCTCGCAACTGCTCCCGAATGCGCTGAGCCTTAGCATCAGGTTTACGACCGTGAAAGACTAAAGTGATGGCCGCTACAATAGCGACTAATAAAATAACTCCAGCAATTTCAAAAGGATATAAATATTGTGTATATAACAACATCCCCATCGTTTTTACATTACTCTGATCTGTCGCCATAGGCTGAATAGAGCCGCCGATGGAGCTAAAATGCTTACTATTCATCATCACCGTCACCATGACACCTACAAAAAGGAATAATACCAATAGTCCTACCGGTAGCGCCTCCTTAAATTTTAGTTTCATCGCTGACAGATCAATATTTAACATCATGACGACAAATAAAAATAAGGTCATCACAGCACCAATATATACAAAGATAAGGACTAAAGCCAAAAATTCAGCCCGCAAACACATCCATAACACAGCACTGCATAAAAAAGACAAGATCAAGCATAATATGGCATGTACAGGGTTCTGTGACAACACGACCATCAATGCAGATGCGATCAAGAAAATTGAAAAAACAAAGAAGACCACTTCGTATATGGGAAACATCAACGGTCTTTCCTATCTTTTTCGCGATCGCGTGCAATCTCTCCCTCGAATTGATCACCAATCATTAATAATTTATCTTTGGTGAGAATGTTATCCCCACGTTTCATGATACTATAATGTTTCTCAGACGTCAGAACAACAGCATCTACCGGACATGCTTCTTCACAAAATCCACAGTTGATACATTTAAAAGCATCAATATCATAGCGCGTTGCTCTTCTAGAGCCATCGTTCTCCCGTGGTCCCGCTTCTATCGTAATCGCTACAGCAGGACATACCGCTTCACACAGTTTACAGGCAATGCAACGTTCTTCTCCATTAGGATAACGACGTAAGGCCAACATCCCCCGAAAGCGAAAGGATGTAGGCACTTCTTCTTCCGGATACTGAATCGTGACTTTTTTTGCGATAAAAGATCGCCAAGTTACACGCAAACCTTGCCATAACTCCCAGAGAGTAAAGCTTTTGATAATTTCTTTTAAGCGTTTTTTATTCACAATATTCATACACAGCCGTGTACTGCTTTAAGACGCTGGCATAAAGCCACATTTCACAGCAATACTTAATATAATTAACCACACTAACGTCACCGGAATCAGTATTTTCCAACCTAAATACATAATTTGATCATATCGATAGCGCGGAAAGGTTGCTCGAATCCAGAAATAGAGAAACATAAAACAGGCTAATTTTATAACGAACCATATCATCCCTGGTACCCATACAAAAACCTCTTCCAATCCCGGTATACCTTGAAAGGGAGAAAGCCACCCCCCCCAAAACAAGGTGACGGCAATGGCCGAGACCAGCAACATATTGGCATATTCTGCTAAAAAAAACATGCCAAAATAGATGCCCGAATATTCTACATGGAAACCAGCCACAATTTCTGATTCACCTTCCGCCACATCGAAAGGGGCGCGATTCGTTTCGGCTAAAGCAGATATCCAATAGACGATAAAAAGTGGGAACAATGGCAACCAAAACCAATGCCACAAACCCCCTGACTGGCGCAACACTATAGCTTGTAGATTCATGGTATCGGATAATAGCAATACACCAACTAAAGCAAATCCCATCGCAATTTCATAAGAAATCACTTGAGCCGCTGAACGTAGCGCACCAAAAAACGCATACTTAGAATTCGAAGCCCATCCCCCAACAATAATGCCATACACACCTAAAGAACTCATGGAAAATACGAATAATAAGCCTGCATTGATATTCGCCAAGACCCAATCTTTGGCAAAAGGTATGGCGGACCATACGACTAATGCTGGAATCAATGACAAGAGTGGAGCGATAATAAACAAATAACGACTGGATGCCGATGGAATAATGACTTCCTTGAGCAATAACTTTAATACATCTGCAATAGGCTGTAATACACCATAGGGTCCGACACGATTTGGCCCGACCCGCGCTTGAATATAACCAATCACTTTCCGCTCAGCAAACGTTAAAAAGGCGACGACCAGTAATAAAGGTACTAAAATTAATAGTACTTTCAATATAATGAGGATTAAAGCAAGAATTTGTGCTGTCATATCAATCGTCTATGCGCTCCACCTGAATAGCCGCTTCTACCTGACCAAATCCAGCGCTCGACGCTAGGCCCGCCGCAAACCATACCATATGATCCGCTAAGCGGTCATCCAATGTGAGTGCTAAGGTTATTTGGCTTTCGCCCTGTGCTGCTATCACTAAATCATTAGCTTTTAACTGCAAACTGCTTGCTGTTTTTTGATTCATGCTAATACTTTTAACAGAATCCGATAGCGTCTCTTGCAAAGCTTCTGCACGACGCACAATATTATCGACACAATACATAGGCCATGCTGCTAAGCGAGTCAATCCAGTATGCATGTCGAGCGTTGGTAGACTAACAGCATCCGGTAAGCTCCCGGCCTCATCCATGGACATGGGCTGTACCTGCTGTTTTAACTCATCGCGCACATCTGCAATCGTTTTATGTTGAAATCCATCAAGCTTCAACAAAGCGCCTAATAAACGTAGCACCTTCCATGCTGGTTGCGCTGATTGGGTGGGCTCGCTCACAGGAAGAAAAGACTGCCAACGTCCCTCTACGTTCACAAAAGTGCCATCAGATTCTACAAAAGGCGCAATCGGCAAAATAATATTGGCATAGGCTTCCATCGCTGGACTCACAAAAGGGGTGAAGCAAACAACCCTCTCGGCTCGATCCAGTGACTCTTTTGCATCCCCCATGAAGGCACAGTCCAATTCCGGCTCAATGTTTAATAAAAAATAACCCTTAATCTGAGCACTACGCCATATGGCCTTCGCATCTAAGCCTGGACTCGACACAGCTTGTCCATCTGGAGTTCGATGAGGTAGGGCGCCGGCAAGCCAAGCACCTGCACTATTAGCACCTTCAGTTAATAAACCAACATGGCCTGGAATAAAGCGCGTCATGAGCTGCGCAAGGGCACGAATTTGCGCGGCATGGGCATGCGCTAAACCCTGTTGCCCAATCAAGATACCAACAGATTGTGCAGAGTATAAAACCTGAATGAGCGTCTTTATAGTTTCCATATCACTCATATCTGCCGGTATAGAACCCTTTATATCTGCACCTAGGCCGAGAGCTATCGCCATCAGTACTGGCACCATTTCTGACGAAGACACGATGATTTTTTGATACAGATCGAACTGGAAGTCATAGTCCATCGCATTAATAGCTATGATTTTTGCGCCTTCTAAGGATGCTTGATAAAGACGATGGGCGATCAAGGGCTGCTCTAAGCGCACATTCGATCCGATTAACAGAATCACATCCAGCTTTTCTAGAGCCTGAATAGAACAACCCAAATTCGGAAAGCGAGGCATATCTGCTTGATCGCTAAAATCTTGCCAATGCAGACGGTGATCAATATTATTCGTACCCAGCTGCCGCATCAATTTCTGCAATAGATAGCATTCCTCTATGGTAGAATTGGGTGAAGCTAAGGCCGCTAAACAGTCTGCACCATGGTCCTCGATCATGGTTTCGACGTCTTCCACTACAGCTGCCAAGGCATCTTGCCAGCTGACCTCTACCCATTTACCACGTTTCTTGATACGTGGTTGATACAAGCGACTTTTATCATATAGGCCAAAGTGGCTATAACGATCACGATCGCTGATCCATGTTTCATTAATCGAATCATGTTCACGCGGGACCACACGCATCACTTCCCGCTGGGGACGAAGCGTCTGGATTGCTCGTGTATGCAAAAACAGGTGGCTACCCACGCAATCGTGCGCACCGATCATCGGATGTTCTCTATACTCAAATCCTCGCCCTTGATAACGCGCCGGTTTATTGACTAATGCGCCCACAGGACAAAGATCAATAATATTACCAGATAATTCAGAGCGCATCATATGCTTCACATACGTTGAAATTTCTTCTTTCTCACCACGATTCATGACGCCTAATTCAGGCATACCAGCAATTTCAGCCCCAAAACGAACGCAGCGCGTGCATTGAATGCAACGTGTCATTGAAGTCTCTACCAGCGGACCTATATTTTCGCTCAATACAGAGCGTTTAGCTTCCTCATAAGCTGAACGATCTCGCCCAAAACCCATGGCTAAATCTTGCAACTCACATTCTCCTCCCTGATCGCAAATAGGACAGTCTAGAGGATGATTGATCAATAAAAACTCCATCACCGCACGTTGTGCATTCGCTGCCTTGGGGCTCTGAGTCAAAACCTGCATACCAGACGTCACGGGGGTCGCACAAGCAGGTAAGGGCTTACCCACTTTTCCCACTTCAACCAGACACATCCGACAATTCGCAGCAATTGATAGCTTCTTGTGATAACAAAAACGGGGAATATAGACGCCAATTTTATCAGCCGCTTCAATAATCGAGCTACCTTCCTCGACTTTGACTTTTTGGTGATTAATTTCTAAGTCTACTAATTCAATCATGACCGCGATCCAAATGTATTGGATACCATACATTTGCCATGCACAACATGGAATTTAAATTCATCATAAAAGTGCTTTAGCATACCACCTACGGGCCAAGCAGCCGCTTCTCCAAAGGCACAAATGGTACGACCTTCAATGCCTTTGGCCACTTTCTGTAAGCGCTCTAAATCTCGCATCGTCGCCTCTCCATTTTCTATTTGTCGTACCAAGCGGTAAATCCAACCCGTTCCTTCTCGACAAGGCGTACATTGCCCACACGACTCGTGTTGATAAAAATAAGCGATACGTTCCAATACTTTCACCATA
>JABABH010000184.1 GCA_014238325.1 Coxiellaceae bacterium
CGTCAGATTTACAGTCTGATCCCTTTGACCGCTCGGGAACCCCTCCCACTTTAACGTATCACTCGCACGATATCCATCTCAAAGCATTGTACTCGAATCAATAACGACCTTTCTCGGGTATCTCAACCTATCCAATACTTAAGCTAATCATGGCGAGCTCACTAAGAATTAAAGAAAGCGTGATATTCTCCGAAAAAAATAGCAACATGTCAAGGCTCTTGAAGCTGAACAACTCAAGCTAAGCATATGGACTCTATCCTATACACTATTTTAAGCAAAACCATCAGAGACGGTACCGTTGATGATGGGAGCAAGCCATATGGCTCTGCCAATCAAAATACAATATAGATGTGATGGCACGAGGGACTGCTAAAGCAGCTACAGTGCCAACTGGGCTAGTAATGTTTTGTACTCGCCAGGCTAACGCACGGTCTACATCACCGTCCACTGCCGCCAGCCGACCATCTGCCTCAGCAATATCCACGACAAAACGAGACAAACCAAAAGACAACCCCTGACCCTCGGCCTTGATATAAGCTTCTTTAAGCACCCACATGCGACAGAACCCTAATAACCGCTCTGCAGCCGGCAAATTGCTCCATTGTTCAAGCTCTGCTGCAGAAAAAAAACGCTGCACAAGCTGGGCCATATCCTCCACACGTCTCATACGATCGATCCACTCGATGTCGATACCTACTTCCACATCAATAGCTAACGCATAGACAGCCATCTGCCCTGTATGAGACATATTGAAGGAGATCGCATGATTGACAATAGAGGGCTTACCGTAAAGACCATACTCAAAGCAGATCACCTCTGGAGCTATAGTAAGATATAATGCTAGGATATTCCGCAAAATAGCATGCGCCATAATAAAGCGCTGTCGATCTTGATCGTAAACAAAACGCTCCGCACGCTCGCGCTCCGCTGTCGATAAACACTGTTCTGCAACCACGATTTCATCTACCGAAGCACTTAACTCAGCATGCCAAATATGGACTACGTTTTGCTCCAAGGAAAACGGCTGATATCCAAAGCTGGGCTCGTTGAATGGCAGCATACTATCCTCGAGTAACATCGCTCGCTACCATCGCGACTTTCGATAAAGCGCCTGGTACTTCTTTGACGAGCTTGGGCACCAAGTATCCAGGTAATCGATGCATCATGCGAATAAGCAAAGCTTTTGCCTCATCCTCGGACACCTCAAAATGCGCCGCCCCCTGCACCCGATCAAGCATGTGTAGGTAGTATGGCCATATTCCCGCCTCCCACAATTGCTCACTTAATTGTATCAACACATCGGCACTATCATTCACCGATCTTAGCAATACAGTTTGATTTAAAATATCGATATTATGCTCACGTAATTTCTGAGTCGCCAGCCTGACCGACCCATCAATTTCATGAGGATGGTTACAATGCATGACGATAATCGCAGCTAATCGAGTATGGGACAAACACTGAAGCAGGTCTGATGTGACTCGCTCTGGAATCACGATAGGTAATCGAGTATGCACGCGCAAACGTTTAAGATGTTGAATGCCATCTAACTGATCCACAAATTGCTGTAATACTTTATCTTTCATCAATAGCGGATCGCCGCCACTCAAAATCACTTCATTAATAGAAGCATCTTTTGAAATATAATCCAATATTTTATCCCAATTTTGTTGGCCTGATATATTATCCTGATAGTCAAAATGTCGTCGAAAGCAATAACGGCAATGCACAGCACACGAACCCGACAACATCACTAACACACGCCCATGATATTTATGCAAAATACCGGGTACAGGATTCACGGCTTTTTCTTGCAATGGGTCCTGACAAAAACCTGGAAAATAATCATCTTCTCTGGTCTGCGGTAATACCTGCAATAATAGCGGGTCATGCCTATTACCTGGCTCCATACGTGATACAAAAGCACGCGGTACGCGCAAGGGGAAAGAGCGGAATCTTGCATCAAGAGTCTGATTATCTACAGGCCATGTTAAACCCAAAAGCCTTAACAAATCTTCAGTGCACGTGATAGCAGAACGCAGCGCATCCTGCCAAGGCTCCGATACACTGACCATACCCCACCACCTCGCTCAAGCATGTCATAAAACTTCAAATATACCCATCCCACTTCGCATCTTCAGTCGCGAGCGGTATAGCAGACCAACCTGCCATCTCTTGCACACTATATGCATAGGGCATGCAGAATACAAGTTAAGTTCAGAGGGCAAATTGGAAGCAGGAGTAATCCATGCGATGCGGGACCCCGCCACTTGCTCCTCCTTATAAGGAGAACGTTCAAGCTCTATCTCATCACCAGCCATATATACGCAACGGGAGTGGGTAAGCATCTCGCATGGATCACAGAAATGGATATGCTATGATCGACAGAGCTCCTCCACCGTTTTCACGGATGCCATCATATTTAATACTGACAAGGATGCCTCTTGGTCTTGCCGACTATGAGCGGCGCAAGCATCACTCGCAATCGTGACGGAATAATTACGATCATGTGCATCTCTTGCTGTCCCCTCTACCGCCAAGTTCGTCGAGACACCACATAAAATTAAATGCTCAATACGGCTTGCATTTAAAATAGCCTCCAATGACGTCGCATAAAATGCATTAATGCGGTGTTTCACAACCACCATATCCTCTTGGTGATAATCCAGTGCCGCATCAAATGCTGTACTGCTCTCACTTAACTTCAAATAACCATGTTCCTTGTTAGGAGCAAACAAAGGTGAGCGATCCGCTAGCTCAAGGTATAGGTCACTAAAACCGACTTTCACAAAAATAATAAGCAATTTTTTCTCTCGAGCATGATGTATAAGCTGGTTAGCATGCTCAATCGTACGGCATTCATCCAGATACGGTTTAAAATACTCGTTTTGAGTAATTCCGTTAATAAGATCTAAAACAACTAACGCAGTCTTTTTCATGGTCTATCTCCCTATCTATACCATTGCATAAAATATCACACGATCATCGGTCGGTCGCATTGAACTAGTTTTCATAATATACCCATCCCACTTCAAGATGCGAAGCATGCACTTGAAGTGACTCATCGCGATGGGGATCCTTAAGGGGAAAACCGCGATTTTCTCCTTAAGTGGCTGTGCGAACATTTATTTTTCGCCAGCCATCAAAACCAAGGTATACCGCTATACTTCTCGAGATGAGGTGGTATTAATCCCCTTCTTACCAAAATACACAATCATCATCGCGCCCACTAAAATCAAAACAAATCCAATAATAGTCAAGTTTTCAGGAACTCGTCCCCAAATCATCCAATCAAATAAACTCCCAAATACCACAGTTAGGAACAAGAAAGGAGACATCAAACGTACCGGTGCCAACATCGTCGACAAAGTCACACAGACTTGATACAGCGCACCCATCACTCCGATTCCCACTAATAAGAACCACAAATGAGCATTCGCTGGCGTTTCCCATTGCACAGCTACCCATATTCCCGTGATCAGGGTGCTCACAAAAAAATAATAGAAGAGCATCTGGCCAAAGGTACTTTTCTTGCTCAACATACGCATCTGCACCATCGACACCGCTACTAGCAGGCCAGATAATAAGGCCAGTGCTGAAGATATTTGGAATATTCCTGTATTGGGATGCAAAATCAATGCTACCCCAACGAATCCAATGAGAATACCTATGAGTGCCCGATGAGGCGTTTTTGCGCGGAGTGTCAGCCAGGCAATAATGGGTACAAATAAGGGTGAGGTATTATTTAATAATAATGCATCGACTAAGGGTATAAATTTGATGACATAAAATAGCAAAAACAGGGCAAATAATGACGATAATATCCGGACAGCATAACGCCAAGGCTCTGAAATTTTAAATGAAAAAGGCGGCCCTAGCCATAACCATGGCATTAATAAAAGCAAACTAAAGACAAAACGGAAGAATATTAACATAGAAGTAGGTAAACGATTGCCTACTTCTTTTACAAAAACACTCATTGTGGCAAAGGCTAAAGCAGCCAAGATGACACAAAGAATGCCTAAGAAAATGCTTTGCTTACGCATCAAAGGTCTATCCATCATCTCTACCTAAAGAGTTTTTATCCATAAAAACGTTTCCACTATAGTCATACATGACGGCATTTGTCAATGCTATATAAATAGCTCCTTGCCCTATAGTTGCCTATCTAGCTGCGATCCCAGTATCGCCATCCACCTCTTTTTTGAGTCATAATAGACTTATGATCACTCGATTGATATTGCTGATATCAGCCACTCTGGGTCTAATACAGTGCAGCATGGCGACCACGCCCATGAATACTGAGGCAAAAATTGACCTATCATTGGCAGATTATTATCAGCGTCACCATAAGAGCACCTATAGCCTGCATTATTATCAACAAGCGCAATATTTGTCTCCGCATTATGACAGTATACAAAACAATTATGGTGTTTTGCTCTGTCGTCATAAACGATACGAAACAGCCATAGCAGAGCTGCGCCAAGCCATGAACAACCCTCATTATATCCATCGGAACATAGCAGCCTATAACTTAAAAATATGCCAAAATCAACGAATTCATGACAGCCCTCGGCAATAAACAGCCATAGCAATGGCTGCCGATTAGGTATTAACTGCACTCGCTAGAATATCCGAGATGGCATGCCAAACCCACTCAGGCTGAATACTCAACAAAGCTTTAGATTTTGGACACTCAGGTATCAAAGGGGTATAAGCATTGTCTCTATAGATCGATAAGATGTGGGCAGGTCTATCAGGCAAGACATAAGGTTGTGTTACCGCGTCGTCTGTTCCACCGTATAACGCAACCAATGGCGTACGTACAGCTGCAGCAATATGCATCGTACCTGTATCCACACCTACAAAACAAGCGGCGTGCTGGATGACTCCAATAAGTTCCGGTAAGTTGGTCATGCCGGCTAGTATTTTTATCGTATCTGGCAAAGGAGCTAATTGCTTCAATAAAGCTCGATCTTGTGCTCGACCCACCACGACGATATCATGCGAGAACGCCTTAGCCGATATATGCATCAAAGCTTGCCACTTCAATATCGACCACACTTTCATGCATACTTTACCACGCTTCGTCTCAGACGTAGCTGGAGAGAATACGATATATTTCTTTGATAATATGAATTTTTTTCGTAATACCGACTCCGCTATTCCATATAAAACTGGGTGATGCCCAGTCACAAGCATATTTGGATCTAATAAACTAACATGAGCCAACATCAAATCAATAGCATGTTTTTTTGGCAAATCTGCTTGCAAGGCATGAAGATCATGAAAAGGTCGCCCTATTTTCTTAGATATAGGCAGGACACGCATCACATCATCAAAAAAAGTATAAGGATCCAGATTGATCACAAGAGCATATTTTTTTTGCTTGGCATATCGTATTAACTGCCTCTTTTTTCGATGCAGATACCATGGCAGATCTCGCCATAAAGGCTGTAAGGCAAATACTCGATCCACACGTCGATCACCATCAAACAAAGCAGCACAGCGAGGGCGGACGACCCAATCAAACGTACAATGACCGTGATAATATTGCTGCAGCGCTTGCATCACCACAGACGCAAAAATAAGGTCACCCAAGCCACCCGCACGCACCAATAGAATATGCTGTTGCCCTTGATTCATTACAGATTACCCATGATACCACCATTCATGAACACACCTAGGGAATAGCACCTAGCCCATTCCCCCAGGATAGTCTCCCTTTTATCCCAGATATGAGCATACAAACTATACACTTGCATTGAAAGCATAATTTGGCGATCATGATGATGATAAGGAACTCAACGCATCACCATTTGGTTAACCCACCTTTGATCACGATCAAAAAGCTAGCTGCTTTCACCCTTACCACGCAAATAAGATACGGGTTGGTATGCCTCTTTTACCTCATAGTACTGATGACAAGTACGGCACTGGCGACTCAAGGGTCGTCCATCGTTTCTGATCAAAAGTTTAAATTTTATATGGTCGCAACCGATACACAGACCCTACAAGCAAGATGGGATATTAGCCCAAAGAACTATTTATACCGTGATAAAATTGCATTCTCGATTCTGGACCACACCAGCAAGCTGGGTCAACCTTTATGGCCCCCTACGCAAGGTACCAAAAATTATCCTGGTATCGGCAAGATGCCTGTATATACAGGTCATCTTGTCATCCCCATCCCAGTTATAGCAAGCCAAGATCAGTTTATTAGCATACAAATTCGTTATCAAGGCTGCTCGGATAATGGCGTCTGTTATTTACCTATCAGACACGACCTGACTATCGATTTAAGACCACCCTATGGCAAACCTGTTTATCCATCCAGCTCTCCATCTACGGATAGCATCCCCGTTCAGCACATGACTGCACCTCCTGCACATCGCGCTACAGAGCAAGATGGTATTACAAGCGGCTTCGTACATCATCCTCTCTTAGGCACCTTAATCGGATTTTTCTTATTTGGGTTATTCCTCTCTCTCACACCCTGTGTCTTACCCATGATACCTATCTTATCCGCTATTATTACAAGACAGTCCAAACAAAACTCGGGTCGAGGGTTCTTCCTATCACTCGCCTATGTCTTCGGCATGGCACTCGCCTATGCCATGATCGGCCTTATATTCGGATGGATGGGTGATAGCCTACAAACCTTTTTCCAACATCCTGCGATACTCATTGTTTTTAGTGGTATCTTTGTCTTGCTTGCCCTGTCTTTATGGGGTGGCTATG
Organism: Coxiellaceae bacterium; assembly: GCA_014238325.1. GTDB lineage: Bacteria > Pseudomonadota > Gammaproteobacteria > Coxiellales > Coxiellaceae > JABABH01. The sequence goes on from JABABH010000184.1 coordinate 6,742, forward strand.
ACCTCACCTTGCCTGCTCGCTGGCAAAGCTCTCTTGCAGCCTACAGCTATAGCAAAACTGCTGGTAGTTATCTCTCAACCATCGTATTAGGCGCTGCGTCAGTATTAATTCTATCACCTTGCACCACACCGGCTTTAGTCGGCGCACTCGGCTACATCACCCAAACAGGCCATATAGTCATGGGTGGCCTAGCACTATTTACGATGGCAATAGGGATGGGTGTGCCACTGTTATTAATCGGTGCATTCAGCAAAGCCATACTTCCCAAGCTGGGTCCTTGGATGCACACCATCAAATTGATATTAGGGTTCCTATTATTTGCCCTTGCCATTTGGATCATCGCGCGCCTCTTACCTGGGGTCGTCTCGCTCTTTCTATGGGGCATTTTAGCCATAAGTGCAGCTGTCACTTTTGGCAGTTTTCGAACCGCACGCACAACAGCAGAGATATTGATCAAAGTACTGGGTATTGTATTATTCATTTATGGCATCGTGATGCTGATCGGCGCAAGCTTAGGTCATTCGAATCCATTCGCTCCCCTCTACATTAAGAAACATCAACAACCTACAGTACTCGCTACACCATCCTTCATCCCCGTGCAGAACCTGCATACCCTACAAGAACAACTTCAAAAAGCAGCCCAACTACACAAAATCACATTACTTAAATTTTATGCAGACTGGTGCCTCTCTTGCCAAGAAATGGAAATGACAACCTGGCGCAATCCAGCCGTTCAAGCAGCAATGCAACCCCTCTATCTCTTGGGCGCTGACATCACTCAAAACACGGCGGCTCACAGAGCATTGCAACGGCACTACAAGATCGTAGGCCCACCGACAATTTTATTCTTAGACATCCATGGGCAAGAAATACCCCATACGCGTTTAGTCGGCAAAGTCTCTGCTCAAAAATTACTCTCAGAGCTGCAATCACTCCCTACTCCCACCTCAGAAATCGACTCAACGAACTCAAAATAAACACCAACGTCAACATAAGAACTATCGAACACCATCGATAAAAATCAAGATCGTGTTGCGATCATCTTGAAATAGACCGACTCTTAAAACTATGACAAAATATCTCAATGAAAAAAATTCTGATCGTGCATGGCCCCAACCTGAATCAACTCGGCCAAAGAGAACCTAAGCAGTATGGACAAAAAACGCTGGCTGATATTGATACTGCACTCCACCAAACTGGGCAAAATTTAGGCTACCAGATACTGGCCTTTCAAAGTAATTCAGAAGGCGACATTATTGATACTATCCATCATGCTAACGAGCAAAGCATTACGTTTATCCTCATCAATCCTGCTGCCCTCACACACACGAGCATCGCTTTGCGTGATGCACTACTGGCGACCGCCATACCCTTTATCGAAATACATATCAGCAATATTTATGCCAGGGAATCATTCCGCCATGTGTCGTATTTAGCAGACCTCGCTGTCGGTCTCATTACTGGATTTGGCGCCTATAGCTACCAATTAGCCTTAGAAGCTGCGCATGATTATTTACAACGTCACGAACAACCCAAAGAGGATGGTTATGGACATTCGTAAAATTCGGAAACTCATCGAGCTCATCAATGAGACTGGTATTGCCGACATCGAAGTCAAATCCGGCGAGGATTCGGTTCGCATTTCTAAATTTTCGACCTCAATCCCCACTGCACCACCCACACCTATATCGCCCGTGATAGCCACGCCTATAGAGCAGCCTAAGTCGTCTACCTCTGCCGAAGGAACAGCACCATCTACTGCTGTTGATTCTATCAAATCGCCTATGGTTGGCACAGCATACCTAGCATCATCACCAGGAGCCAAACCTTTTGTTCACGTAGGACAACGAATCGCCATAGGGGATACTGTCTGTCTGATCGAAGCCATGAAGATGTTCAATAAAATTGAGGCTGACAAGCAAGGGGTCATCAAAGCGTGTCTGATTAAAGATGGTGAGCCTGTAGAATATGATCAACCACTATTTATCATTGATTCAGATGAGCCATTATAATGTTTAAAAAAATTCTCATTGCTAACCGTGGTGAAATCGCTTTAAGAATCCATCGTGCGGCACACGAATTAGGTATTAAAACTGTTGCTGCTTATTCCAGTGCCGATCGCAACCTGATGCATGTACGGCTCGCTGACGAAGCCGTGTGTATCGGTCCCCCAAATAGTGCATCCAGTTATCTTTCTATACCCGCTGTCATTAGTGCTGCTGAAATTACCAATGTTGATGCCATCCACCCTGGCTATGGATTTCTCGCAGAAAATGCTAATTTTGCAGAGCAAGTAGAAAAAGGCCACTTTGTATTTATCGGACCTGCTCCGCATACCATTCAAACCATGGGCAATAAAGTCTCTGCGATTAAAGCCATGTCTGCAGCTGGTGTTCCATGTATTCCTGGATCGAATGGCGCGTTAACTAGCGATGCGACACTCAATAGTCGTATAGCAGAGAAAATCGGCTATCCTATCCTTATCAAAGCGGCTGGTGGTGGTGGTGGTCGCGGTATGCGTACTGTTTTTAAAGCCTCAGATTTATTGCAACAGATTGAAATGACACAGGCAGAAGCCGCCTCCGCTTTCAATCAAGATACCGTCTATATGGAAAAATTTCTCGCTCATCCACGGCATATTGAAGTGCAAGTCTTAAGCGACCGATATGGAAATGCCATCTATCTGGGGGAGCGTGATTGCTCGATGCAACGTCGTCACCAAAAAGTCATTGAAGAAGCACCCGCACCCGGCATCACTGCCAAGCAACGCGCACACCTTGGTGAGCAATGCGTAAGGGCTTGCTTAGATATGAAATATATGGGCGCTGGTACGTTTGAATTTTTATATGAAGATGGAAATTTTTATTTTATTGAAATGAATACACGTATACAAGTTGAGCACCCTGTGACAGAAATGATCACCGGCATCGATATTGTAAAAGAACAAATCCGTATCGCAGCAGGCCTACCTTTGCAGTATCAACAAAAGGATGTGGTCATTCAAGGCCATGCTATAGAATGCCGTATTAATGCTGAAAATCCTAAGAATTTTATGCCGAGCCCCGGCACGATCACCCAATACCACGCACCTGGTGGCTTTGGCGTACGGATGGACTCACATTTATATAGTGGCTATCGAGTGCCTCCTTATTACGATTCACTAATCGGAAAACTGATTACCTATGATGACAATCGTAAGCAAACACTCACTCGCATGAAAAGTGCTCTGTCAGAATTAGTGATTGAAGGCATCCATGCCAATATGGCCTTACATCATAGGCTCTTAGATGATCCAAATTTTCAAGAAACCGCACAAAACATACACTATTTAGAAACGCAACTCTCTGCGCATCGTGAGTCATAATAGAATGAAGTACCTCATCTATTGCGCTTTTTAAAGTATTAAACAGTTGGTAATATTTCAGGCAAAAAAATTATGACTTGACTGCGCGTACAAAAAGAAAATTTGGATGAGTCGATAGATAATGATAAGTTTTCTCACATATAGTTTTTGCACCTTCTAAGACTTCTCCTTCATTTAACGCCTTAATCATAAAGCCATTGTTAGAGAGCGCTGCGGTGATCTCGCTCAGTGAGCGCCGGTAAAACTGAACTTCCACGGGTACATCGACTGTATTCCATGTGTCTCGCACTAATTCACATGCAAAGTAATTACCAGAAAGTGAATATTCAAAATCAGCAAAAGGATGATGAGTAGAGAAAACAAAGTGTCCTTCACGCTTTAAGATTCGGCTCACTTCTCCACATAGCTTATCTAAATTTTTCAAATAGTGGATCATTAATGCACTGACGACTAGGTCTGCGCTATTATCTCCGACCATAGGCAAGCCTTTGGAAACGTCTAAAACATGCGCCTTGACACGCTCACCGAGCTTCGACTGAACGACATTCATCATGTCGCGAGAAGAGTCGATACAAGTCAGTTCGTTAGCGTTATTGGCAACAAAGTACTGAGCATAAACACCTGACCCACAACCAAGATCAATAATGTCTAATCCTCTAACCTCTCCCATCAGCTTTTTCATAGTGGGGAAATCATACATAGCGTTATAGATATTTTTTTGAATGATGCGGTCATATTTAACCGCATGCTTTGCATATAATTCTGACATACTATCTTTCACCCAACCCTCGCTTCAGTAATTAAGATATACCCATTCCACTTCAAGATGCGAAGTATGCATTTGAAGTGGAATGGGTATACCTGCTATTTGATGTGCAGAGCCAAAGCATATAATGTATTTTTGGGTACACGGGTTATTTTTGCTGCTAGTAAAACTGCTTGTTTTAGCGGTAACTCTTCTAGTAATAATTTTAAGATTCTTTCCTGTTCATCCGTTATCGTTGATGCTTGCGCTACATAACCACTGATAACAACCACAAACTCCCCTTTTTGCTGTTCTGTATGTGTATTCAGCCAATCATATAGCGACGCGACTGTACCTGAATGTATCGTTTCAAAACGTTTTGTTAATTCACGTGCGATCACGACTTCTCGATCAGACTCAAAAACATCAGATAATGCTTCAAATAATCGCACAATACGATGTACTGCTTCATATACAATGATGGTACGCGACTCGGTACGTAAGACTAATAAACGTTGCCGACACGCTGCTCCCGAGGACGGCATAAAGCCTTCAAAAACAAATCGATGAGCTGATAGCCCCGATGCAGTGATCGCTGCAATAGCAGCACAAGGCCCTGGTATAGGGACAATACGTATACCAAGAGCACGCGCCGCACGCACCAAATAATATCCAGGATCACTCATTAAGGGAGTACCCGCATCCGATACAAGCGCCACTTGTTTCCCTGCTGTTAGAACCTGACATAATCGTTCTGTCCTTGCTTGTTCGTTATAGGCATGCAGCGAGATGGCTTTCGTTTTGATATGATAATATTCAAATAATTTCCGGCTATGACGCGTGTCTTCTGCTGCAATTAAATCTACTGTTTTTAAGATATCAATCGCTCGTACCGTCATATCTGCTCGATGGCCTATAGGCGTCGCCACCACATATAAAATGCCTAGAGAGGAATCCTGCTCTTCTGGATCTAAACTGACAGCAGGCCCACAGCGTGTGACCATGGGTGTCTTCGGTTTTTTTTGCATAACCCCAGATTTTATGATGACGGTGACAGCGGCGTGTTATAATGTTTCACAAGCATATCCTGTAACTCTATTAATCGACCATGAAAAAAATGCCCCGTATCTGGCAACACCATGAATGGAATCGATATTTGAGCAGCATCCACGAATTGACGCACTTGATCCACCGGCACTATATCATCCTGCTCACCTTGTACTATCAGCCAAGGACACGACATATCTGTAAAGGCAGTGAAGTCAAAATGGTTAACAGGCGGCGCAATACTAATTAAAGAAGAGACCTTATGATGGTAGGCAAATTGTGCAGCAATATAAGCCCCAAAAGAAAAACCCGCTAACACAAGCGAGTATTCAGGTAATGCCCTACGCACCCAGGTTGCAATCGTTTGTAGATCCTCATACTCGCCGATAGCATTCCCATACGTACCCGTGCTATGGTCCACGCCCCTAAAATTAAATCGTACCGTTGGCCAGCCTAAAGCATGCGCCGCTTTTGCCAATATAGTGACAACTTTATTATGCATGGTGCCTTGATACAACGGATGGGGATGACAGATAATCATCACTTTTTTCTGTGTTGATGCAGGCTCTGCTCCTGTCGTAACCATTTCTATTTGCCCAGCCAGGCTTGGTAATAGACAGTGATACGTATCGGTCGGAAAATCTGTTGGGCATAAGGGTAGGACACTCATAACTTACTCCGGATTCTCTAAACTCAATCGACCTGAATTATAATCGTAAGCGAAAATTTCAGCATATCTACCCCAATCGATGACAGTCGTCAAGACTTCCTCTGCAGCTCGCTCACTTAAATCTTCACCTAGTATCGATAAAAAATACTCCTCCGACACTTCGTGCTCTGCACGACCGTCTAAAGTTTCGCGAATATAGCGTGCTAAGGGTATATGCTCAATCACATGCTGAGAGAATATCTTTTTTCGTTCCAAAATATTCGCTTCTGCCACAGCATTACCCGATGGTGTAAGCTCAATATCACCTTCTGATACATGGGCAAATCGCAAAATTTCTAAAGCCTCTGTAATGGGAAATAATTCATCAATTTCAAAATGTAGCTCTTCAGCTAAATCAGGCAAATCAACGATCTGGCCTTCATAGGTCGTCAAAGTTTCAAGTAAACCCATCATTGCCGAAATAGATACATGCGGTAATCGATAACCTAAATCAATCGATTTAGATGTCACGACAGCAGGCACGGCACGCTTTTCTGTCATCACTGTATAAATATTATCAACAATGCGATGAAATTCGGGATCCTCTTGGTGTCGGGGATGCGGCAAATCTAATTTCATGTGCGAACGAATCGTGCCGGACGTACTCGATAATATAATAATGCGATCCGCTAAAAAAGCAGCTTCCTCAATATTATGAGTCACAATCACAACACTTTTAATGTGGGTTTTCTTAGATTGCCAAATATCAATTAACTCTCGTCGTAAATTTTCAGCGGTGAGCACATCCAAAGCGGAAAAGGGCTCATCCATCAATAAAATTTCAGGATTAACCACAAGAGCGCGCGCTAAACCAACACGCTGAGACATTCCTCCCGATAATTCTTTAGGATAGGCTGACTCGAATCCATCCAAGCCTACCAAGTCTATGGTATCTAAAGCACGCGAACGTCGCTCAGCACGAGGAACCCCCTGCGCCTCTAATCCTAATTCTACATTCGACAATACGGTTAACCAGGGCAATAATGCAAAATGCTGAAATACCATACTCAAGCCCGGCAAGGGGGCCGAAATCGGTACGCCATGATAACACATCTCACCTGAGGTTGGCTGAGTAAGGCCGGCTATCATACGCAATAATGTAGATTTACCTGAACCTGACTTTCCTAGAATAACCACGATTTCTCCCTCATAACAGGAAAAGTGGATATCGTTCAATACGAGTAATTCTGGTACACGATGTTTTTTCTTAAATGCTTTACTGAGTCCAGAGGCCTGTAGGATAGGTTTTGGTGATAGATGATCAGGTGTATCCATGTTAACCCACCTGAAAATGTTCTTGTGAAAAACGAAATAATGGTCCCCATATCAGACGATTTAAAATAAAAACATAGAGCGCCATCACCATAATACCTAATACTAGACGATGAAAATCACCTACAGAAGAGGCATCTACAATATAAGCACCCAATCCTTGTGCATGCAATTTTATATGCCCCCACTGAATAACTTCTGCCAAAATGCTAATATTCCAAGCGCCGCCGGCTGCTGTAATAGCCCCCGTAATATAATAGGGGAAAATACCCGGTAAAATAAGTCGCCTCCACCATAGAACACCCTTCACATTAAAGGTGCCCGCCACCTCGCATAGATTTTTGGGCAATGCCTTCACACCCACAATCACATTAAATAAAATATACCATTGTGTCCCTAATACCATCAAAGGAGCCACCCATATATTCACATTCAAGTGAAATTTGAGAATCAATAAAACGGCTATAGGAAACAATAAATTAATCGGAAAAGCGGATAGAAATTGCGCAATGGGCTGAATCACCCGTGTTACACTAGGGCGAAATCCAATCCAGACTCCCAAAGGAATCCAAACAATTGAACTCACTATAATCGCAAATATAACACGTAATCCGGTTAACCCACCTAAATAAAAAATACGCATCATCTCAGCAGCAGTGATCGTGGAGACAACAAAATCCAATAATAGATACATACCTATGATAACTAAAGCTCCCAGTAAGAAATACACCAGAAAGCGTATTTCATGCTGCTGCCCTGGTTGTATGCGCTGTCGAGAAGATGAATGAGAGCGACCATTAATAAACCACTCACCAAATAAAGATAAATAATGACCAATAGAGTATAAAAAACGCGTGCGCTGAAAGAGATTTAGTATCCAAGAACTTGGCTCCTCTTCATCCGCTCCAACTTGCATTTTAAATTTCTCAGCCCAGGCCAATAAAGGACGGAACAATAATTGATCATATAATATAATGACCAAAAACATCGTCAAAATGGCATAGCCTAAAGCATACCTATCGGTCTGTTGAATCGCGACCGCAATATAAGAACCAATCCCGGGTAGTAGAATATGATGATGTGCAACCGTCATCACTTCCGATGCCACCAAGAACACCCAACTCCCTGACATCGACATCATCGTATTCCACAATAAACCGGGCATGGCAAAAGGCGCTTCTAAACGCCAAAAACGTTGCCAAGGCGATAGCTGTAATACAGCACACGCTTCTGTTAAAGGACGTGGAACAGTGGAAAGACTCTGGTAAAAACTAAAAATCATATTCCATACTTGCGCTGTAAAAATAGCAAAAATAGCAGCACACTCCGGCCCCAACATCCGCCCGGGGAATAAGGCCATAAAAACAGGCAAGGTAATGGTCAAAAAGCCAAGGATAGGCACAGACTGTAAGATATCTACCACGGGTATAATAATACGTTCCGCCAAACGACTTTTTGCAGCCCACGTCCCCATCACAAAGGTGACGCATAATGAACACAACATGGCCAGCAATAAGCGTAATACCGTGCGCAACGCATAATACGGCAATTCGCCCGGGTAAAGCGAGATCGGCGAGGAGTCATCGAGAGATAGGACTCCAACCATAGATCGAGCCCCATAACCTAAAGCAATCAGGGCCGCCAATACCAAAAGCATAGCCACTATGTCCCAATAATTAGGGATAGGCCAAGCCGTGACTTCATTTTTTGCATAGGTTCGCCGAGGATAATCAGCCATAGAGGGCATACTCTCCATCAAGAAAAAACTACGACACCTAAACGGTGCATCAATATGACATACAGTCTCCAAACATGGGATTAAAGTCAAGCCATAAGAGAACGATTGATGAAACTGAGAAGATCATTCCCCTTTGCTTAAGGGGGGATCCATTCGCAACCTAAGCGATCACCACCTCCTAGCCTATATCACACATAACCGTTACCATCCTGTTATCAGGTCTATACCTGACCAGCATACCAGCGGTCTAAAATAGCACGTGCCTCTTCGACACCCGTGCGATCATGCGCCGAAAAAAGCTGCAGGGTACACGTGCGGTAAACCACCAGCTGGGCGCTGACCTCCTGCCTAGTTTTATTCGCAGCATAGCGACTTACTTTATCCGATTTGGTTAATAATACATGAACCGGTACCTGCGATTTAGCTGCCCACCGAATGATCACATGATCCATATCTCTTAATGGGTGGCGAATATCCATCACAATCACTAAACCACGCAGACAACGTCGTTCCCTTAGATAACGATCAACATTCCTTTCCCAGAGTTCCTGTACCATGCGCGGCACCTTAGCATAACCATAACCCGGCAAATCGACCAGACGACAGTCTACATTGACACAAAAGAAATTGATCATTTGGGTACGACCTGGAATCTTGCTCGTTCTCGCCAAACCTTTAATACACGTAATAGCGTTCAACGCGCTGGATTTCCCAGCATTAGAACGGCCAATAAAGGCTACTTCCCCACCGACATCCGGGGGTAATTGGCGAAATTCAGCAGAACTCGTGAGGTACTGCGTTTTCTGATATATTAGTGATTGAGAATTGACCATATATTTATGATGACATGTCTCGAAGCTCGGCATCATACCATCTTTAACCGTAAAGACCAAACCCTCTGAGCCCCCATAATAAAGTTTCAGTAACCTAAAAAGAAACACATAGCTCCACTCTGTTGCATTGATAGCCGATCGACGAAACCCCACCCAGGCCACCATAGACAGAGCGCCCTATTCAGCACATAATAATTCAAGCGACCCATACCGTTAAAATCAGGGAAGAAAACATGAAACGCATCATCTTAATCGGCCTTCTGTATTTAATAACACCTACCCTGCAAGCTAAAACCATTATTGTTTCGATGTATACCACAGCACAACCCC
>JABABH010000185.1 GCA_014238325.1 Coxiellaceae bacterium
CCCGACCAGAGAAGCGTGTAGGATTGGATGAGTTATGGGATAAGGCAGAAGAAGCGCTGACGCAAGCTCTAGATGCAAAACAGGTGACTTGGACGCTGTGTCCAGGAGAGGGGGCATTCTATGGGCCTAAAATTGAATTTTCTTTGCGGGATTGCATTGGACGTATTTGGCAGTGTGGTACCATCCAATTAGACTTCTCCATACCCGAGCGATTGGGAGCGACTTATGTCCAGGAAGATGGCAGCAAGCAAGCTCCCGTCATGATACATCGTGCACTGTTAGGTTCGATTGAGCGCTTTCTCGGAATTTTACTTGAAAATTCAGCGGGTCACCTGCCCTTATGGTTGTCTCCGGTGCAGGTGGTGATCATGAATATTACGGATCATCAGGCCGAATATGCGCAGTCTATCGTAGCTGAGCTTGAAAATTTAAACATCAGAGCTAAATTAGACTTGAGAAATGAGAAAATTGGTTTTAAAATCCGCGAACATACTATTGCCCGGGTCCCTTATTTAGTGGTTGTCGGTGACCGTGAATTGACTGACCAGACCGTAGCGGTTCGGGTGAATCAAGAGAAGTCAGCCAATACCATGAGTCCTCAGACGTTTATAGACGTCTTAAAAGCAGAAATGCACTTGAGTCCATGCTGCTGATTGGGTAATATGCCTAAGCGGCCTCCACATATAGGTAGAGTATTAAAATATAGATGAGTAGTCCTAAAACTAAAAAAACAAGAGTTAACAAGCAAATTCGTGCCTTAGAAGTTCGATTAATTGATAAAGATGGCCATCAGGTCGGCGTCGTCAGCATCGCTGAAGCCTTGCAGCAGGCAACTGAAGTCAGCCTTGACTTGGTTGAAATTTCGCCTACGGCCAGTCCCCCTGTTTGTCGTATTATGGACAATGGGAAGTATCAATTTGAGCAGAGCAAGCGACTTGCTACGCAGCGAAAGAAGCAAAGATTGATCCAGCTGAAGGAAGTGAAATTTCGTCCTGTGACCGATGTAGGTGATTATCAGATTAAACTGAAGAAAATTGATGCTTTTTTGTCAAGAGGTGATAAAGTTAAGGTCAGTGTCCGTTTTCGAGGACGCGAAATGCAGCATCGCGATCTTGGTTTGTCCCTATTAGAGCGAGTTAAAAATGATTTGGAAGATATTTCCATAGAACAGGAACCAAAATTAGAGGGCCGTCAAGTGACGATGTTGATGATTCGTGTGCGGCGAGAGAAGAATAGCAATTGATCCATAAACGAGAGCCCAAGATATGCCAAAATTAAAAACGAATCGTGGTGCGATGAAACGATTAAAGAAAACAGGAACGGGAGATCTGAAGCGCGCTGCATCGGGTCATAATCATATTTTGACCAAAAAATCTCAAAAAAGAAAGCGGCGCTTGCGTGCGATAAAAAAAGTTAATGCAGATAATCAGCGTGCTATGCATATACTGGTGTCCCGTAGTTGAGCATGATTTGATCGGAGAAGAATGATATGTCAAGAATTAAACGTGGCGTTGTGGCGCGAGCTCGCCATAAAAAGATATTAGACAAAGCAAAAGGCTATTACGGCGCGCGAAGTCGTGTTTATCGAGTCGCCAAGCAAGCAGTTATTAAAGCTGCACAATATGCTTATCGGGATAGAAAGCAAAAAAAGCGTCAGTTTCGCGCTTTATGGATTATTCGTATTAACGCAGAGGCCCGACAAAATGGCCTTTCTTATAGCTGTTTTATGAATGGGCTCAAACAATCAGCTATTGAAATTGATCGTAAAGTTTTAGCGGACCTTGCCGTATATGATAAAGCGACCTTCAAACGCTTAACGGAGCAAGCAAAATCAGCTTTAGGTGTATAGGTCTTGTCTTTAGAGCATGAGCTAAATGACCTGTTGCCTCGGGCAGAATCTGCTGTTTCCGAAGCCGAAACGCTGTTTGAATTAGAGAAAGTCAGGGTCGCTTGGCTTGGGAAACAGGGTGAATTAACAAAATTGCTCAAATCATTGCGGACGGAATCGGCAGAAAAGCGTCCCGTGTTGGGTCAGTTGGTGAATACTGCTAAGCGACGATTGCAGCATCAACTGGAAGAGCGGACTCGAATACTCAAGCAGCATCAGCTATCACAGCAATTATCGGCGGAGCAATTGGATGAGACTTTATCAGGTCGTTATGATCCTGTTGGCAGTATGCATCCTATCACGCACATCTCTAATCGAGTGGTAGATTTTTTTACTTCCTATGGTTTTTCTTTGGTAGAAGGCCCAGAAATTGAGGATGCGTATTATAATTTCGAGGCTTTGAACATGCCTCCTGCTCATCCGGCTCGCGCTGCGACGGATACTTTCTATTTTTCAGATGGTCGTTTATTACGTACCCACACCTCACCCGTACAAATCCGTGCTATGGAAGAACAGAAAGGAGCGATGCAGATGATTGCTCTGGGACCTGTCTATCGTCCTGATTTAGATCAGACACATACGCCCATGTTTAATCAAGTGGAAGGGATGGTCGTAAAAGCTAAAGAAGACAAGGAGTCTGCAACCTTTTCTGGTTTAAAAGGATTATTGCAAGCTTTTTTGGATTATTTTTTTGCCACCACGGTGAGCTTGCGCTTTCGGCCTTCTTATTTTCCATTTACGGCACCTTCAGCAGAGGTTGATTTATGGCTACCATCTTTGGATGCTTGGTTAGAAATATTAGGTTGCGGCATGATACATCCGGCTGTTTTACGGCGTGTAGGGCTTGACCCTGATCAGTATCAAGGTTTTGCTTTTGGTATCGGCCTGGATCGCTTAGCGATGCTGCTGTATGACATACCTGATCTGCGTCTGCTATTTGAGAATGACTTGCGATTTTTAAGGCAATTTTAAACCTATGAAGCTGAGTGAACAATGGCTTAGACGTTCCGTTCCAGATCTGAGTTTGGATACGGAACAGCTCACTCAGCAATTGACGATGGCAGGTTTAGAGGTCAGCACCGTGACACCGGCGGCCTTTCCTTTTGATCAGGTGGTTGTAGGTGATGTGATAAAAGTATGCCCCCATCCCCATGCTGATCGTTTAAAATGCTGTGTGGTGCGCGTGAGCGATGATGTAGCTTTGGATATTGTATGCGGGGCTCCCAACGTTCGGTCTGGCTTAAAGGTGGCTATTGTGTTGGTGGGGGGGTCTTTAAACCGTGTCACCATTAAAAAATCTACCTTGCGTGGTCAAGTATCCTATGGCATGATTTGCTCCGCTCGAGAATTGGGGTTGTCCGATGAACATGGAAAAATTTTAGAGCTGCCCGATGATGCACCGGTAGGGCAGGATTTGCGGGCGTATTTGTCTCTAGATGATCATATCATCGATATTGAATTGACCCCTAATCGTGGTGATTGTGCGAGCCTCTTAGGTTTGGCGCGAGAAGTGGCAGCCTTGAATAGTCTGTCTGTTGTGGTTACGCCAAAGAGAGACATTCCCGCATCCCCTGCTGTCTTACCGGATGATGCTCAACCCCTGTCTGTGACGGTTACCGATAAGAGAGCTTGTCCTCGTTACGTTGGCTGTGCTGTTTATGGGCTGGCGACAGAGGTATCGATTCCTATAGAGATGCAAGAATTATTGAGACGTTCTGGGATACGCCAAGTGCATCCCATCGTCGATATTCTCAATTATGTAATGTTGGAATTAGGGCAGCCTATGCATGCCTTTGATCTGAATCGATTAGAAGGCGGATTACAGGTGCGCCTATCGAAACCGGGAGACACTATCACCTTATTAAATGAGCAAACGCTAGCTTTAGATACGGCTGCCTTAGTGATTGCAGATCAGCGTCATATACAAGCCTTGGCCGGTATTATGGGAGGAGTAGAAGCAGCGGTAAGTCCTTTGACTCAAGATATTTTTTTAGAAAGTGCTTATTTCGCTCCAGCTCATATTGCGATGACGGCACGGCATTACCGTATGCATACAGAATCTTCTTACCGCTTTGAGCGTGGTGTAGATTTTGAGTTACAAATACGAGCCCTAGAGAGGGCGTGTGAATTATGCTATACCATTCTTGGTGGGCGACCTGGCCCTCTGATAGAGCATGCTAGTATCGCAGATCTGCCGCAACGACGATGCCTTTTATTAAGGCGTGCTGCGCTAAAGCGTCGAATAGGCATAGCTTTGGATGACACCTTAGTGACGTCTCTGTTGAGTGGATTGGGCTTAACTATCCAAATGCAAGAGAAAGGTTGGTATGTGGATATACCCAGTTATCGCTGTGACTTAATCGAAGAGGTCGATATCATCGGGGAAGTAGCACGTTTATATGGGTATGAGCGTGTACCACCTAAGCCACTTTGCCTGCAAGTGACAGGAGTGGATGGTAGTACAGCCGCAGCAGATTACGCTTTTAGGACCCGATTGCGTACAGCTTTAGTGAATCGTGGCTACCATGAGACAGTCAGCTATAGCTTTATTCATGACAGACTGCAAAAGCTTATCGATCCTGATCAAGCGTCTTTGGTCTTGGCCAATCCGATTACACAAGATATGAATGTTATGCGTACTAGCTTATGGCCAGGCCTCCTGAGTACGATGCAATATAATCAGCATCGCCAACTATGGGATATGCGACTTTTTGAGATGGGTCATATTTTCCAATATAAGCATGGTAGTTGGCAAGAAAGTGTTCAATTAGCAGGTTTGATGATAGGAAGAGCGCATTCGCGCCAGTGGGGTCAAGAAGATCGATCGGTAGATTTTTACGATCTTAAAGGTGATATGATGGTATTATTATCTGCTATGGGTCTGAAACATGCCGAATTTCTGGCGGGCTCGCATCATACCTTGCATCCCGGCCAATCGTTATCCATCTACGAATCCAATCAATGTATAGGTCATTTAGGGGCTTTGCACCCAAGTCTCATGGCTGATTTAGGTATAGAAGAAGGTGTGCCTTATCTCTTCTTGATAGATTTAAAGGGTCGCTCTTTGCCTGATTTTCCTCGCTATCATCCGATCTCCAAGTTTCCGATTTCAAAGCGAGATTTGGCTATTGTGGTGCCGCAAAGTCGAAAAGTGCAGGATATGATAACGATTATTGAGGAAAGATCTGGTCAAATCTTGCATAAAGTCATGATTTTTGATATATATCAAGGAGACGGCATGGAATCGGGTAAAAAGAGTGTAGCGTTTGAGTTAATATTTCAGCACGCATCACGTACGCTCACCGATATAGAAATTAATGCGGTGGTAGAAGATATCGTTGATCATCTTGAACAAGCATGTGGTGCACAGAGAAGGGTATAATATTATGGCAGCATTAACTAAAGCAGATATTGCTGATCACTTATTCAATATAGTTGGGCTAAGTAAGCGAGAATCTAAAGAATTTGTGGAAGTATTGTTTGAGGAAATCCGTGCTTCCTTAGAGTCAGGAGAAGAAGTTAAATTATCTGGTTTTGGAAATTTTCAATTACGTGATAAAGAAGAGCGGCCAGGTCGCAATCCTAAAACTGGGAAGCCTATACCGGTTTCTTCCAGACGAGTTGTCACCTTTCGTGCTGGACATAAACTAAAATCAAGGGTAGAAAAATATGCGACAGAGAAGGAATCACCGTCGTGCCAAGACAATGGATCTTCCCCCCATTCCGAATAAAGTCTATTTTTCCATTGGTGAGGTCAGTGATTTATGTGGCTTAGCTCCTCATATTCTTCGCTATTGGGAACAAGAATTCCATGCTTTGTCTCCCATCAAACGATCGGGGAATCGCCGATACTACCAAGCTAAAGATGTTGTTTTAATAAGAAAAATTCGAAATTTGCTCTATATAGAAGGGTATACGATTGAAGGGGCGCGTCAGAGATTGTCAAAACAGAAAAATCAGGATCTAGCATCGCCTTCTTGGGACGTGATGCAAGATATTGTTAATAGTTTAGAACATTTGGCCTATGAATTATCTGGTTCGGGCGAGCCTTTTTAAGCAACATTTTTGAACTGATCACCAGATTCTCAACGAATAGCTTCAATATTGAGATTGATCTAGGCCTTCTCTTTTTGTATGCTTGCGATCTTGGTATCAATATTTTATCACGGTGATCAAAAGTTTTCGGGGCGTAGCGCAGCTTGGTAGCGCACTTGCATGGGGTGCAAGGGGTCGCAGGTTCAAATCCTGTCGTCCCGATGAAAACAGAACGCATTGCCATCTTCACGGGGGTCCATTTTTCTTGATTTTCACCCTTATCGTGATACATTATTGAAGGTAATACGCTTGGAATCTATATGGATCAAAAAATCTTAGAGATAGTAGTTTGTCCTGTTTGTCAAGGAAAGCTTACTTATCTTGCTGATTCAAAAGAATTGATGTGCCATCTGGATGGACTGGCTTATCCCATTCGTGATGATATTCCTGTCATGTTAGTGGATGACGCTCGACAAATTCTCCAAGAGAAGGAAGTTTGAGATGGAATTTCGTATTATTATCCCTGCGCGTTATCATTCGACCCGCTTTCCAGGAAAAGTCTTAGCGAAGATTGCAGGGAAGCCTATGATTCACCATGTATTCGATCGTGCTATCGAAAGTGGCGCAAAAGAAGTCATCATTGCTACCGACGATGATAGAATTGTTAAAGTGGCACAAGATCTGGGTGCTGTCGTTTGTATGACCTCTTCCGAGCATCAATCAGGGACTGAGCGTCTTGCAGAAGCAGCGGTGGCTTTGGGGATAGATGATGACGAGATCGTGCTTTGCGTGCAAGCTGATGAGCCACTGATGTCACCTTTGCTCATCCATCAATTAGCAGACGATTTATATCACCGTGATAACGTTAAAATTTCGTCAGTATGTGTGCCTATTACGGATCCTGCAGACATGAATAATCCCAATATTGTCAAAGTTGTTTTAAATTATCGTCATTATGCTCTTTATTTTAGCCGTGCTCCGATTCCTTTTTCGATGCATGCGCCTACTGAATCAGCTGTTCTACCCAAATATTGTTATCGGCATTTGGGGATCTATGCCTACTACGCTTCCTTCTTGAAGCAATATATCGAATGGAATCCGTCACCGATAGAAGACATTGAAAAATTAGAGCAATTGCGTATTTTATGGCATGCAGGTCGTATTCATATGATGCTCAGCCAGGAGAAGACCTATCCCTGTGTGGATCGCCCAGAAGATATCGCACACGTAGAACGCTATTTGTAAAAAACTTAGGCCTACCCGTGTGTATAGGATAAGCCGCTCATCAGTGCGATGCCGACGAGGCTTGCTAAAATTTTCTGATAATGTCGGTGATCAGCATGACGCGTGTCTGTGCTCAATGTTTCGGATGGTTTATGATGATGTAAGGTTCCAATATACAAAAACGTGCCCGCTGCGAAAGCATGAAATAATGCGAGTATAAAAGCGTTAAGGGCTTGATGTAAGAGGATGGTTGTCAAGCTGGCCAGGATAATTCCTAAGGGGGTTACGCAGGCGAAAAAATAGAGTATAACGGACACCGTTTTTTCATTTTTTATCTGTCGATGAATATTGACCATAAGGGAGAAAGTTTCAAAGCCTTTGTGCGCTATGATCGCTATTAATAAAATAGATACGCTGGCGATGGTATTTTCGAATCCTAATGCACTGCCCGCAATAAAGGCATGGATGGAGAGTATAGCGATAAACACCCATAGACTCAGCGTTCCAGTTGTGCTTACCTGTCTTTTATGATATTCGACTTGTTTTGCCACCAGTTTTTCTAGTAAGACGAGTAATAAAAAACCAGCTATCGTCAGCGTGAGGGTCCATGCATAGGTAGCGTATCGTGAGCAAGTATGGGACAGTATATGTAGGGTCTCTGGGATTAAATGAAAAATGGCGACGCCGATAAACACGCCATCTGCAAAAGAATGACCAATAGATAACCAGCTCTGGTAGCGACGAATCAATTTTAAGGCAATCAGCCCAGATGTGATGGTCATCAGAGCACAAAGCATAGCGACCAGGAACTTATAAGCGATAACAGACATGAAAGACTATCCTGGAGTCATCATGGCAGCCTTCGTACCCAGTATGGTGAATAAATCCATGGTGATTAAAAATGATTTTTGCTATTTATAGGTTATAGTTGCTATTATGCCCGGTATCATGTTTTGTGACAATAGTGGCTACCGAGTATGATCTGCTTGCTGAGCAGTATGCGTGAGATGCGTGGCATCCAGAAATTATGAATGATATAAGTAAACAACCCTAAATCATAACGATATTATGAATCTAGACTATTTAGATTTTGAACAGCCCATTGTTGAGTTGGAAGAAAAGATAGAGGAATTGCGGCGCGTGGGCCGCGGTCAACCTATTAATCTAAGTGCAGAGGTCACCCGCTTAGAGGAGAAAAGTCAGGCATTAAAACGACAGATCTTTGCTAATTTAACGGCTAAGCAACACGTACAATTAGCTCGGCATCCACTACGTCCCCATACCATCGATTATTTTCGCTTGGTATTTGACGATTTTCATGAGTTACAAGGAGATCGTCAATCTGCATCAGGCCTGGCTTTGGTTGGGGGATTGGCGCGTTTAGCTGGAGAACCTGTGATGGTCCTTGGACATGAAAAAGGGCGCAGCACAAAGGAAAAGATTAAGCGTAATTTTGGCATGCCGAGTCCAGCTTGTTTTAGAAAATCATTAAGATTGATGAAGTTAGCAGAAAAATTTAGAATCCCAGTCATCACATTCATCGATACGCCAGGTGCTTATCCTGGTGTGTCGGCAGAAAAGCATAATCAGAGTGGGGCTATTTCACGTAATCTATATGAGATGTCTCAATTACAGATACCCATTGTCTGTGTCGTGGCGGGAGAGAGTTGTTCCGGGGGCGCATTGGCGATTGGGGTAGGAGATTGTACGATTATGCTGGAGTACGCCTATTACGCAACCATTTCTCCAGAAGGCTGTGCTTCGATTTTGTGGAAGAATGCAGAAAAATGGGGCGAGGCTGCCACCGTGATGGGTTTAACGGCCCAACGCTTATATGATTTAGGCTTGATCGATGACATTCTCAAAGAGCCCTTGGGAGGCGCACACCGTAATTATGCAGACATAGCACAACGATTAAAACAAGCATTGACTCGGCGTTTAAACGCACTAAAAGAAAAAACTACGGATGTTTTGTTGAAAGAACGCTGTCAGCATTGGCTCCGCTATGGCCGGCAATCCTGATTTATTTACAGCACGAACACTATCCCATACGCTACGGCGTTTAACTCACCAGTCTGCTCCCTCCTTTTGCGTTGCTTATAGTGGGGGTTTAGATTCGCATGTGCTATTGCATGCCATGGTTCAATACTTAGCCGACCAACTTCATCCTCCTCCTTTGCGTATTGTGCATATTAATCATGGGGTGAGTGAGCAAGCTTCTGCGTTTGAAACGCACGTGCGGGCGATTTGTGATGATTTACAAGTCTCTTTAGTGGTTCGACATGTGCAGGTTGTCATTCAAGCAGGCGATAGCCCAGAAGAGGAGATGCGCAAGGCACGTTATTGGGCATTTCAAGAGCTGCTGGAGCAGCATGAGCATCTGTTAATGGCTCATACCCAAGATGATCAAGCAGAAACTTTCTTATTACAATTATGCCGTGGTGCTGGAGTAAAAGGCTTAGGCAGTATGCCTGAGAAAAAGAGCCTGGGGCAAGGAAAGCTATTGCGGCCGTTATTACATATATCTCGTGAGGCTTTGCGCCGATACGCCGAATCCGAGCAATTACTGTGGATTGAAGATGAGAGCAATCATGATCTAGCTTTTGCTCGGAATTATATACGTCACCAGATGATACCCGTGTGGCGTCTGCGTTGGCCGCAGGTCTCTCGTTTGATAGCAAGGTCTGCAGAACATTGTGCAGCGACACAATCTTTACTGAATGTATTAGCTGAGCAGGATATGGAGGGCATGCTACGTGAGAAGGGGCTCTGTATAGCATCCCTATTACAATTGCCTTTATTGCGCCTCCGTAATGTATTGCGGTTTTGGATCGCGCAGCACCATGGTGTATTGCCAAGCCAGCAGCATTTGGAGCAGATTTATCAGGATGTGTTACTAGCTCGACCTGATGCGAATCCTGTTTTTGCCTGGCCAGGTGCCGAACTGCGGCGTTATCAAAATATCTTGTATTTATTGCAACCTAAGCAAACTGAGATGGATGTCTGTCGTTTAGCAACCGTGTTACCCTGGGATTTTGAAACCCCGCTCCCGGTAGGTGGTGGCCTACAATTAGAAGCTGATCGGCGTCTTGGTATAGGGCTATCGACTGCATTATTGGTGAATGAAGTGAGCGTACGGTTTCGTCGTGGTGGAGAACGTTGTCGCCTTCCTGGGCGACGACAGACGCATAGCTTGAAGGCTTTGATGCAAATTTGGAAGATTCCACCCTGGGAACGTGCTCATATTCCCTTGATTTATTATCAAGATCAATTAGTGATGGTGGTAGGCCATGTGATATGCGATGATTTTGCTGCACTTCCAGATGAGATGGGCTGGGATGTGCGTTGCACATGGCATGTACGTCATGCAATATGAGTTTATGCCACTATATGAGAGGGATGAGGAGAAGCAGCCTGGCGTCGCTGGAGCTTGGGATCGTTAGTGAAGTAGCGGTTGAGTAAGCTTGGCGACAGGATCGAGAAGCCATAGGGTTTTGGCGATGTTCGTGACGTTTTGCTAGGATGGTTTGCCGTTTTTAAGGGATTAATTTGAGTTTAGATACATAGATTGTATCCCAATATAACAAAAACGGGTGATGGGTATGACAAAATATATTTATTTGACAGGTGGCGTATTTTCAAATTTAGGTAAAGGTATTACAGCGGCTTCTTTAGGGGCAATTCTTGAGGCTCAAGGGTTTAAAATTACTTTTATTAAGCTAGACCCTTATATTAATTTGGATCCAGGTACCATGAGTCCTTTCCAGCATGGTGAGGTTTTTGTGACGGAAGATGGTGCAGAAACGGATTTAGATCTAGGCCATTATGAGCGTTTTGTGACGGCTCGCATGACACAAAAAAATAATTTTACGACGGGAAAAGTATATGCTGATGTGATTCAAAGGGAGCGAAAAGGTGAATATCTTGGTACCACCATTCAGGTGATCCCGCATATTACGGATGAGATTCAAGCCAAAATTCGTGCGGGTGCTGATCAAGCTGATATAGCATTGGTTGAGATTGGGGGGACCGTTGGCGACATTGAATCATTGCCTTTTTTAGAAGCAATTCGACAGATGCGTATGAAGTACGGCTCTCGGAATACCCTATTTTTGCATGTCACCCCAGTGCCTTATATGCATACGTCGGGTGAAATCAAAACTAAACCGACTCAACATTCTGTGAAAGAATTACGTTCTATTGGTATACAACCTGATATTTTGGTGTGTCGTTCTGCTCAGCCTGTACCCGAGTCAGCACGTCAAAAAATTGCTTTATTTACGAATGTTCCTGTTTCGAATGTCATTTCTTTATCGGACGCTGAATCCATTTATGAGGTGCCATTAATTTTGCGTGATCAAGGGTTGGATGCATGTGTATGTGAGCAATTAGATCTAGAACGCATACCAGTAGAGTTAGCTGATTGGGAAAAGGTGGTGGATGCTTATAAAAATCCTAATCATGTGATCAATGTGGCTGTGGTTGGAAAATACGTTGGTTTAGAAGATTCCTATAAATCATTGAGTGAAGCGTTAATGCATGCCGGTATGCACCTGCGCACACGTGTGAATATTCATTATATCGATGCTGAGATGCTTGAACAGGAAGGGATGCACTTATTAGACAATATGAATGCGATTTTAGTGCCGGGTGGATTTGGAGTGCGTGGTGTAGAGGGTAAAATTTGTGCAGCTCAATATGCGAGAGAGCAGCAAGTGCCGTATTTGGGTATTTGTTTAGGGATGCAGATTGCTTTAATTGAGTATGCTCGACATGAAGCGGGTATGTCTTGTGCTCATAGCACTGAATTTAATCCTAATACGCCGTATCCGGTGATTGCATTAGCTCATGAATGGTCGACTCATAATGGGGAAATAAAACAACGTAAACCAGGAGGCCCCTTGGGAGGAACCATGCGCTTAGGAGCCTATGATTGCCGTTTAAAAGAAGGTTCCATCGCGCATACGCTCTATGGTAAAACACTTATTCAGGAGCGACATCGACATCGCTATGAAGTGAATACCCAATTCGTTGAGCGATTGACCCAGACTGGTCTCATGGTCTCGGGTTATTCTTTAGATAATCAGCTCGTGGAAATGATTGAGTTACCTGATCATCCCTGGTTTATTGGTTGCCAATTTCATCCGGAATTCTCATCCTCACCTCGTCAAAGCCATCCCTTATTTATTGCGTTTATTGCCGCTGGATTAGCACTATCCAAGCAGGGAGAAGCGTTTGCAGGATAGGCGCGTGGGGGGGCTGCCTGAAATAGAAGCTTAGATAGTTGTTTTATAAGCTTGAAATTATTAGAATGGCGCGTTGAGTGTCGTCACTACTTATAAAAGGTTAATCGCATGGAAATAGCAAATATCAAGATGGGATTGAATCATCCTTTGTTTTTAATTGCAGGGCCCTGTGTTATTGAGAGCGAGTCTCTTGTCATGGATGTGGCTGGTCGTCTGAAAGAGATCACAAAAAAAATAGGTTTGCCCTTTATTTTTAAAGCTTCTTTTGAAAAAGCTAATCGTTCTTCCTATTTAAGCTATCGAGGTCCTGGCTTGGAGAAAGGGTTAGCGATATTGCAACAGGTATCAAAAAAGCTCCACGTGCCTGTATTGACGGATGTACATGAAGATACGCCTGTGAGTGAGGTGGCATCCGTGGTTGATATATTACAGATACCGGCTTTCTTATGTCGTCAAAGTAATTTTATTCGCCGAGTTGCCTCATGTGGCAAGCCGGTTAATATTAAAAAAGGACAATTTTTATCGCCTTGGGAGATAGACCAAGTCGTGGCCAAAGCCTTAGCGACCGGTAATAAAGATATTTTGATTTGTGAGCGTGGCTATATGTTTGGTTATAATAATTTAGTTGCAGATATGCGGGGATTGGCCATGATGAGAACTGCGGGATGTCCTGTGGTATTTGATGCGACACATTCTGTGCAATTGCCAGGTGGCCTTGGCACGAGCTCGGGTGGCCAGCGTGAGTTTGTGCCTGTGCTCGCTCGTGCAGCCGTAGCAGCTGGGGTATCCGGTATTTTTATGGAAACACATCCTGATCCTGATCAAGCCTTAAGTGATGGTCCTAATGCTTGGCCTTTAGATAACATGGAGCCTTTGCTGCAATCGCTTGTCTCTTTGGACCAAGTTGTTAAAAAGCATGGTTTTTTGGAAGAGCCGTATTTGAACCGTACTTGAGTGCTATCATTTAAGTGATGACAACCACGGGTGTCGCATCGTGACTTCCGTTAAGATGGATGCATGATATGAGTCATATTACTAATATTGGAGCCTATGAGATATTGGATTCTCGTGGTCATCCAACTCTGATGGTGACAGCTAGCTTGTCTTCGGGTGCGTCTGGACAAGGGATGGTGCCTTCTGGTGCCTCCACAGGAGCGCGTGAGGCGTTCGAATTACGCGATCATGATGCCCATCGCTACCATGGGCAGGGTGTTTTGAAAGCAGTATCTCATGTGAATGGTGTCATTCGATCAGCCTTATTGGGGAAAAATCCAGCAGCTCAAGAAGACATCGATCAGCTGTTAATGGCCTTGGATGGAACGGACAATAAATCGAAATTGGGCGCGAATGCCATATTGGGCGTATCATTAGCAGTAGCTAATGCAGTCGCACAAGATGGGCAGATGCCTTTATATCGGTATTTGGGTGGTGATGGTCCCTTCAGTTTGCCCGTGCCGATGATGAATATTATCAACGGTGGAAAGCATGCAGATAATAATTTAGATTTTCAAGAATTTATGATTGTGCCAGCAGGCTTGCCTAGTTTTGAAGCAGCTGTGCGTTGTGGGGCTGAAATTTTTCATACCTTACAAAGATTGCTCAAGAAACAAGGCCTTGTGACAGCTGTTGGTGATGAGGGTGGATTCGCACCCAGTTTATCGGACCATGAAGCTGCTTTTTCGTTCATTCTAGAAGCAGTCATCGCTTCGGGCTATCATCCTGGACGAGATGTCTTTTTGGCGATTGATGCAGCTAGTTCTGAGTTATATCAATCTGGTCGCTATCAGGTAGGTCAGCAGTCATGCTCGAGCGAAGCTTTAATCCAGCTTTTTGAACAGTGGGTGAAGGATTATCCCATTATTTCTATCGAAGATGGTTTGTCTGAATCGGATTGGGAGGGGTGGAAGTTATTGACGCAACGTCTAGGTCATAAGATCCAATTAGTGGGTGATGATATTTTTGTGACGAATCCTAAAATTTTAAAAGAAGGTGCTAATTTAGGCATCGCTAATGCGATCTTAGTCAAGCCTAACCAAATTGGTACCTTGACAGAAACCTGCGGTGCTATTGCATTAGCAAAAAGCGAAAATTATGGTGTCATTATTTCGCATCGTTCTGGGGAAACAGAAGACACCACCATTGCTGATTTAGCGGTAGCCACGGCTGCGGGTCAGATCAAGGCTGGCTCTTTATCGCGTTCTGATCGTGTAGCTAAGTATAATCGTTTATTGGGTATTGCGCGTGAGTTAGGAGACCAAGCCCCCTATGCAGGATCAACGGTATTTCCATCTGTATAAATATACCGCTCTCGCCTGAAGATGCGAAGTGGGTGATGGCGAGCGGTATACCTTGGTTTTGATCGCTGGCGAAAAATAAATGTTCGCTCAGCCACTTATCAAGTGCATGCTTCGCATCTTGAAGTGGAATAGGTATACATGCGTATTTCTATCGCTTGGAGCTGAGCTGAGCGTCTTGCCTTAAGCTATAATCTTCATACGACGGACCGTGTTATCATCGATATGCGTTGCCTATCTACGTTGAGTGATCATTTCATAGAGGAGGTAATGCTCTGAGGAATGCTTGGGTCCTGCTAAAAAAGCATAAGCTGTGATGGCATGTGTGTATCATGCTGTCTGGCGGGATGCATCGATTTTTATCAAGATAGAAACGAATGCTATTCCAGCGTGCAGCTAGGGTGTGTACATGAACAGACGTATGTTGATTGCGATGTGGTGTTGTTTCTTTCTATTTTTGCAATATCAGCTGTGGTTTTCTGCGGGAGGTGGTATCGCTGTTCAAAAAAAATATCGTGTTATTATGCAGCAAAAATTACTCAATCAGCAATTGGAAACGAGAAATAAAGTTTTATTGTCTCAAATTGATGATTTGAAGAATGGGGGTGCTTTATTAGAAGAGCATGCTCGCCATGATCTAGGCATGATAAAAGAGAGGGAAGTTTTTTATCAGGTTGTAGATTAGCTGTCTATCGAAAAATAAATGTTCGCTCAGCCACTTCAAAGAAAAATCGCGGTTGTCCCCTTAAGCATCCCCCATCGCGATGAGTCACTTCAAGTCCATGCTTCGCATCTTGAAGTGGGACGGGTAGATCATAGGACTTGGCAGTATGGAGAGTCTTGTGTATCATTTGTCTTATGGCATTTTCTACACTGACCAGTTTATCTCCGCTTGATGGCCGATATCACCATATAACCGAAGCTTTGCGTCCATTCCTCAGCGAATATGCTCTGATTCGCTACCGTATGACGGTGGAAATCCATTGGCTATTGGCTTTGTCAGGGGAAAAATCGCTTAAAGACATTCCAAAATTATCATCAGAACACGCTCAATCTTTGCTAAAAGTCATAGAAAATTTCTCACTCAAGGAAGCAGACGGCATTAAAAATATCGAAAAAATGACGAATCATGATGTTAAAGCCGTTGAATACGGCCTCCAACAGTATTGCAAAGATAATCCTGCGCTCGAGCCTTTAATGACCTTTATACATTTTGGATGCACCTCTGAAGATATTAATAACTTATCCTACTCCATGATGCTCAATGATGCACGACGCAGCATCATTTTGCCAAAAATTGAATCCGTTGCTCTTCAATTACAACACATGGCCATGGCACATGCTGACTTACCGATGCTGTCCCGTACCCATGGGCAACCTGCTACACCGAGTACTTTAGGAAAAGAGTGGGCAAATTTTGTCTCACGCATCTCAAACCAGTTTAACCTTTTGAAATCAATCTCCTTTACAGGAAAAATCAACGGCGCAGTTGGCAATTTTAATGCACACAACCTTGCTTATCCTGAATTTAATTGGATCAAGTTTAGCCATAAATTTATCCAGTCACTGGGACTGGTTGCTCATGATTATACCACCCAAATTGAGCCACATGACACACTCGCTGAATGGCTACATGCCTTAATACGACTCAATAATATATTGATAGATTTATGCCGTGACATCTGGGGTTATATCAGTCTCGGATATTTACAGCAATCCCGTATATCGACTGAAACCGGCTCTTCTACGATGCCCCATAAGATTAATCCTATTGATTTTGAAAATGCTGAAGGTAACCTCGGTTTATCCAATGCTATGGCCGACCATCTTGCGAATAAGCTCCCTATCTCTCGCTGGCAGCGTGATTTAAGCGACTCGACCGTCATGCGTAATCTGGGCACTATATTAGGCTATGCTCTGATCGCCTATGATGCCTTGTTCAAAGGCCTCAATAAAGTCAAACCTAACGAAGCAATTCTTTATAAGGACTTAGATGACCATTGGGAAGTTTTAGCAGAGGCACTTCAAACCGTCATGCGTCGTTATCACATCACTGCCGCCTATGAACAACTTAAAACCCTAACACGCGGTGAATATATTGATCAAGAAGCCATCAAACACTTTATCGAGCAACTCCCTATACCCTCTGATACCAAACAACGTTTACTGACCCTCACACCAAGAAACTATCTCGGTTATGCTGCAACGTTGGCAAAACGTATTAGTTGGCCACACGCCTGTTCACCGAAATCCAAAGAATAAATCAATATTGGCGTATTTGACGCCTTTGACGCTTCTAGCCAACTATCCTCTATTCAGCCTATCCCTTTCCTATGCCGTACTGAGCGATAAATAACAGCTATCATTTAGTGTATAATTGAATTAAGACCTACACTCTATCCATAAATTTAGCAGTACTTTGGTATGCACAGGTAATGTTATGCTCGATTTTTCTATAAAAAAAGACAAGGACAACCAAACTTACTTAGAAACTGCTATGACAGGCAAAGCCTTGCTGAGCATTTCTCAGTTAAACAAAGGAACAGCATTCACCACGGAAGAGCGCGCGTTATTTCATTTAACTGGAAAACTGCCTGATACGGTAGAAAACCTAGAACAACAAGTAAAACGTGCCTATCGCCAATGTTGTGCCTATAACCTGCCTATTAACCGTAATATTTACTTAGATACGCTCTTTAAAAAAAATCAAGTCTTGTTTTACGCATTGATACGACAGCATATGGAAGAAATGATACCGCTCATTTATACCCCGATCGTAGGAAAGGCTGTCCAGGTCTTCAGTGAAAAATTTATTCAACCCTATGGTCTGTACATTTCATACCAGCAACAAGACCATATTGAGTCCATTTTAGATAACCGTTCTAATCCAGAAATCGATATTATTGTCGTCAGTGACGGTGAAGGTGTGCTAGGGATTGGTGACCAAGGTGTCGGAGCTGTAAAAATTCCTATTGCTAAATTAATGGTCTATACGATTATGGCTGGCGTCAGCCCTTGGCGTACCTTACCGATTATATTAGATGCCGGTACGAATAATAAAACTTTATTAAACGATCCGCTGTATTTAGGCTGTCGACATCCCCGTCTTTCTCAAGCAGAATATGCACAATTTATTGAGAAATTTATGACAGCAATTCATAAGAAATTAAAAGGTGTATTCTTACATTGGGAAGATTTTGGTCGAACTAATGCTTATCGATATCTTAAGAAATATCGACATAGCACTTGCAGCTTTAACGATGATATACAAGGCACCGGTGCCGTCACCGTAGCAGCCACATTAGCCGCTCTCAAACTTGCAAAAACCTCGATTCAAGCTCAGCGTATTGTCGTTTTTGGTGCTGGTACGGCAGGACTAGGGATTGTCAGCATGTTGCATCAAACCTTATGTCGATATGGGCTTTCGGCAGAAGCAGCGCGCAAAATGTTCTGGTTGATTGATCAACCGGGATTGCTCTGTGAATCCATGAGCGATATTACACCAGCACAACGGCCTTATCTACGCACCCACTCTGAGATAGCAGCATGGCCGGTTAATCATCACAAAGCTATAACGCTATTAGACACCATCAAACAGGTCAAACCCACTATTTTAATCGGCACCTCCGCACAAAACGGAGCTTTTAATGAAGCCATTATTAAAACGATGGCTCAATATACTGCTCGCCCTATTATTTTCCCTTTATCTAATCCAACAGAGAAGTCTGAAGCACAGCCCGTTGATATTATTCGTTGGACTAAAGGACGCGCCTTAATAGCTACCGGCAGCCCCTTTGATCCTGTCCTCTTTAACAACCAGCATTATCCTATTGGTCAATGCAATAACTACTTAGTCTATCCAGGTATAGGATTAGGCGTCATAGCTGTAAAAGCAAGACAGGTTTCCGACAACATGCTACAGGCCGCCAGCCACGCCCTTAGCCTATACGCTAATGACGAGGCACATCGTTTGCTCCCGACGATTGCAGAAGCCCAATCTGTGTCGCGTCAAGTTGCCTTAGCCGTTGCGAAAACGGCCATTGAAGAGGGCTTGGCCAACCCCGTTACTGAACCATTAGAAGCCGTCATCGATGCACACACC
>JABABH010000186.1 GCA_014238325.1 Coxiellaceae bacterium
TCCACGACGAGCCTGTCCGTCTCGGTCGATAATAGTGATGGGTGTTTTGGGTTGAATACTACCTCTTTGAATACGGCCGGTACCAATGGCACCCACATAGGAAGAATAATCTAAAGCGGTAATTTGCATTTGAAAGGGGCCGTCTGCATCCACATGAGGCGCGGGCACAGCTTGAATGACCATATTAAATAAAGGTGTTAAGTCTTCACTGGGTTGGTTTAAATCAAGGGTGGCATAACCTTTTAAAGCTGAGGCATAGACGATCGGAAAATCGAGTTGCTCTTCGCTTGCACCAAGCTCTGCAAACAAATCAAAAACCTGGTTGGCTACCCAGTCGGGACGTGAAGCTGGACGATCAATTTTGTTAATCACGACGATAGGGCAAAGGCCTCGATCAAAGGCTTTTTGAGTGACAAAGCGGGTTTGAGGCATGGGGCCATCAACGGCATCAACGAGTAATAACACCGAATCTACCATCGATAGAATCCGCTCAACTTCACCCCCAAAATCAGCGTGCCCCGGTGTATCTAAGAGGTTCACCAATACATTCTGCCATTCGTAAGAGGCATTTTTGGCTTTAATGGTAATGCCACGTTCGCGTTCTAATTCTCCACTATCCATAATGCGGTCGATAGGTTTTGCGCGTGTATCAAAGGTATGAGACTGGCGCAATAACTCATCCACTAAGGTTGTTTTTCCGTGATCGACGTGAGCGATGATCGCAATATTACGAATATTTTCAAGATGACGGGTACGATGGATAGTAGTCATAATGGATACTTCACTTAAGTTAGTGTGAGGGTAATATACTGCATGATATTACCGTTGATGTCGGGCCGTGGGCTGTAAACCCAAGGTGCTGAGCTGTTCTGCATCGATGGGCTGAGGTGCGTTCGTCAGAGGACAATGCGCTGTTTGAGTCTTAGGAAAGGCGATGACGTCACGGATAGAGCTAGAACCGGACATCATCATCAGTAAGCGATCGAGCCCTAAAGCAATGCCGCCCATTGGAGGACATCCAAATTGTAGAGCTTGCAACAGATGCCCAAACTCCCGATTTGCTTTTTCTTCGGAAAGACCAATAGCTTTTAGCACTGCATATTGTACATCAAGCGTATTGATACGCATAGATCCGCCGCCGATTTCCGTGCCATTGAGTACAATATCATAGGCACGAGCTAATATTTCTCCTGGATGCTCAAGCATGTCTTTGATATTAGTATGAGCTGGTGCGGTAAAGGGATGATGGAGCGCAGTCCATGGATGAGCTGAGCTTTCTCTTTCGAACATGGGAAAATCGACGATCCATACAGGTGCCCATGTGCTGTGGAAGAGCTGATAATCCGTAGCTATCCGATCGCGCAGTGAAGAAAAAGCAGCATTAACCGTTTGTGCATCGTCAGCTGCAAATAAGAGTAGATCGCCACTTTTAGTTGCCATGCGTTTGAGCATGGTATCGATCGTTGAATCTGAGAAAAATTTAAGAATAGGAGATTCAAGTCCACTATGGTCAGCTGAAATAGACTTAACCCTAATATAGGCCAAGCCTTTCGCACCATAAGTGGCGACAAAATCTGTATATTTATCAATGGTATTGCGGCTCCAGTGAGCGGCATCTG
This sequence comes from Coxiellaceae bacterium, assembly GCA_014238325.1. Lineage (GTDB taxonomy): Bacteria > Pseudomonadota > Gammaproteobacteria > Coxiellales > Coxiellaceae > JABABH01. Next base: position 1,620 of record JABABH010000186.1, read on the forward strand.
GTATACATAAGGCAACAACTCGGCCTTGTGGGCGGGAGGCGACTTCACGAAATACTTTAAAAGATACATGCTGCATCAAATCAGTTAAATCGTTAAAAATTAAAGGATTGCGTAGATCTGGTCTATCGGTTCCATAGCGATATAAGGCATCATGATAGGTCATTCGAGGGAAAGGATCGGGCAATGATATGCCTAAAATTTGGGAGAATAACTCCCTCATTAAAATTTCAGTGAGCATTTGAACATCTTGCTCTGTGACAAAAGACATTTCTAAGTCGAGCTGTGTGAATTCTGGTTGGCGATCAGCGCGCAAATCTTCATCTCGGAAGCAGCGCGTGATTTGGTAATAGCGTTCAAAGCCCGCCACCATCAAGATTTCTTTGAAGATCTGTGGCGATTGTGGCAGAGCAAAATAACTGCCAGGATGAGTGCGGCTGGGGACAAGATAATCGCGTGCCCCTTCTGGAGTCGAGCGAGTGAGCATAGGGGTTTCGATATCGAGAAAATCGTGACGTTGCAAAAATGCTCGCATCGCATGCATCACATCAGAGCGCATTTTTATCCGTTTAGCCATGTCTGCTCGACGCAAGTCAAGATAGCGGTAAGAGAGTCTTACTTCTTCGCTAATGGGCTGATCCACATCGATAGGGAAAGGAAGGCTTTTCGAAGCATTCAAGAGCACAATCGTGGTGGCAATTAATTCTACTTCGCCAGATGGCAAGAGTGGGTTGGCCGTTCCCGGTGGTCGTTGACGAATCGTACCGATCACTTGAATGACGTATTCGCTTCTCAGTTGTTCTGCTGTCTCAAATAAAGCTGCATCTTGAGTGGGATCACAAAGAATTTGTATCAGCCCCATGCGGTCGCGCATATCCAGGAAGATCAGCCCGCCATGATCGCGACGCCGATGTATCCATCCACATAAAGTCATGGTTTGACCGATACAAGTAGAATTAGCTTCGTGAGTATAATGGGTACGCATAGATATCAATATAACATGAGGTAAGGAGTTTAAGCTTTGCTTACAGAGCGGTCAATGAAGGCATCTTAGTTTGTCCTATGTACGATCGGGCGAGTCTTGTTCCATGGTATCTGGAGTCAGCCAAAGGCGCAAGTGATATTATTCTGTTCGATGGGGCTTTGAGCCAGAGGATGCCTCATATTTCATCTTTATTAATAACATCTTAAGAATTAAGTGATATTATTCGTGGTTTCGAACGAAATAAATAGGATAAAGGCTATATTTTGTGTTTGGATATCGCTATCATGCACAGTTACTTCAATCTTTAAGGGCTTTGTATGATTTGTAAATTAAGGATGCCGGTACATTGTGTAGTATGGCATATCGATGTGTGTTGTAGCTGAGGGCAAACACCGTGAGAAGAGCTTGTTTATTCTAGATCTTCCCACTCAGTTCTTTATAAGACATACGTTTAACTATGAGTAAGTAGAGAGGGTTGTCGTTGTGACACAAACTACAAAGCATCCGAGTATATTTTCGTTGACGCTCTTAAGCGTGGGCACCATGATTGGTAGCGGTTGGCTATTTTCAGGTTATTATTCTGCCAAGCAAGCCGGTTCGCTATCTATTTTTTCTTGGATTATTGGCGCTGCCATCATGTTATTGATGGCGTTATTGTTGTGTGAGCTTGCCATCAAATTCCCGAAGAAAAACGGTTTATTTACGAATTTGATTTCGTTATCTCATAATCCACATATGGGTTTTATGTTGTCCGTAGTGAGTTGGTTATTGGGTTTGGTGGTTGTTTCCTCAGAGGCGATTGCCACCGTGCAGTATCTGTCGGGTTTGCATTATCCATTTTTCGATCATTTGTTTCGTGACAATCATCTCACGATTGTAGGTATAGGTTTTAGCATATTTTTTATGTGCTTATACACTGTATTTAATTTCTGGGGCGTGCAATTATTGGCGAAGGCTAATAATTTAATCACCATCATGAAGATTGGCATCCCGGTCTTGATTGCTTTGCTTTTGATGTGGGCGGCCCGTCCTTTGCATCTTTCCAATTATTCCTGGTTTGCTCATATGGGCCATATTCATAGGGGTACAGCGCTGTTTAGTGCTATCGTGAACAGTGGGATATTCTATTCCTTTTTTGGATTTCAGGCAGCAGCATCTTTTGCTACAGAGCTACGAAATCCTGAAAAAAGCTTACCCATTGCTTTGATGAGTAGCATAGGTATTGTATTATTCACCTATCTGATTCTACAGGTTGCCTTTATTGGTGTGGTACCTGCTCATATGCTCAATCATGGTTGGGCTGGTCTAGAGATGTCCTCTCCTTTGGCACAATTATCCGTTTTGTTGGGTCTGAATTTTCTTTCGATTTTGATCTATGTCAATTCTGCTATTAGCCCATCAGGGACGGCTCTAGTGTATATGGGGGTGATTGCTCGCGTCTTTAATGAAATGGTGCAAGATGGTCAAATGCCTGGAAAAAGGTATGCTGAGAAGCATAGCGAGATGCGAGCTTTTCGCCTCTCCTTATTGATTGCTTGTGTCATTGCGTCGATTTCGATTTTCTTTTTTAGCAATTGGCAAATGATTACCTCCTTAATGACGACCTTTATCCTATTAGCCTGCATAGGTTTGCCCATTGGCCATGCGCGATTGAGACAGCAAGAAAAGGGGTTTTTTGCTAAACGCTTTATTCCCTTTCCTCAGTTTATTTCATGGTTCTTATTTTTATTATTTTCTTATTTGTTGCTGATTTCTGGTTTTAGGAATATTATAGTGGCTGCTAGCATTCAATTAGTTTTATATGTATTATATGCATTGACGAAGCGTAATGCGGCTCATCTGTCTTTCGTGGGAATCTTACGTTCTGCGAGCAGTTTGCTGGCTTATTTATTAGTTGTGCCAATATTTTCTTGGATGAAAGAAAATTATACGGATAATGTCTGGTTTTATTTGGTATATTGTGTCATCATGACGGGGCTCTATTACAGTTTGGTGCACCAAAAGAATTTTTGTTTGATGCCGTCTGGATCCTCTAAGCTAGTTAATACTATGCCTGAAAGTAGAGTAGATCCGATATCTGAA
>JABABH010000187.1 GCA_014238325.1 Coxiellaceae bacterium
GTTCGACTTTATGGATATGATTTCCCTGCAAGGCAAGACCAATTTCTTTGAAAAAAGGGTCTCTGAATACCAAAAGGCAGGCGTGTTGAACAAGGAAAAGGATGGGGACGCACAGAAAATTAGTTTCGACGCCGATTTCTAAAGGAATAAGAATTAGTTAACTTTTTTCCCATAATCTATCGGGATATAGAGGTCTTTGGGCCCTAACACAAACTGTTAAATTTTTTAACAAAAATTTGACCCAACCAATGTTTCATTAAACAACAATTGTAGCGATATGTATGTAGTAAAAAGAGATGGAAGAAAAGAGCCGATAATGTTCGATAAGATCACGGCCAGAGTACGAAAGTTATGTTATGGCCTTAATGGGTTGGTAGATCCGGTAAAAGTGACCATGAGGGTAATAGAGGGCCTGTATGATGGGGTTACCACATCTGAACTGGATAATTTGGCTGCCGAAATTGCGGCTACCATGACCACTACCCATCCAGACTATACCAAACTGGCCGCACGCATCTCAGTATCCAACTTACACAGAAATACTAAAAAGTCGTTCTCTGAGACCATGAAGGACCTTTATTTGTATGTGAATCCGAGAACGGGCAAAAAAGCACCCTTGTTGTCGGATGAGGTCTACGAGGTAATTTCCAAGAATGCAGAATCCTTGGATTCCACCATTATTTATAACCGGGATTTTGGCTACGATTATTTTGGTTTTAAAACGTTGGAGCGCTCCTACCTCCTAAAATTGAACGGTAAAATAGCAGAGCGTCCACAACATATGTTGATGAGGGTAGCGGTGGGTATCCATTTAGATGATTTGGATTCGGCCATTGAAACCTACGAATTGATGTCTAAAAAATATTTTACACACGCTACGCCAACCTTGTTTAATGCGGGTACCCCAAAACCTCAGATGTCTTCCTGTTTCCTATTGGCTATGAAGGATGATAGCATAGATGGTATTTATGATACCCTTAAGCAGACTGCGAAAATTTCACAATCTGCTGGAGGTATCGGACTTTCTATTCACAACGTAAGGGCCACAGGATCGTATATCGCAGGGACCAACGGAACATCTAATGGTATTGTACCCATGTTACAGGTATTTAATGATACCGCACGTTATGTAGATCAAGGAGGTGGAAAACGTAAAGGGAGCTTTGCAATCTATGTAGAGCCATGGCATGCAGATATATATGAATTCTTGGACTTAAAGAAAAATCATGGAAAAGAAGAGATGCGGGCACGTGATCTGTTCTATGCCATGTGGATTCCAGATTTGTTCATGAAGAGGGTAGAAGCCAATGAGGAATGGACTTTGATGTGCCCCAACGAATGTCCAGGACTTTTCAGTAACCATAGCGAGGAGTTTGAAAAATTATACCTTGAATATGAAGCGAAGGGTAAAGGCCGTAAGACCATTAAGGCCCGTAATCTTTGGGAAAAGATATTGGAATCGCAAATAGAGACCGGTACGCCTTATATGTTGTACAAAGATGCAGCAAATCGTAAGAGTAACCAGAAAAATTTAGGGACCATCCGATCTTCCAATTTATGTACGGA
>JABABH010000188.1 GCA_014238325.1 Coxiellaceae bacterium
CGTACCCCTATTATTATGGGAGCTGGTATTTTTATGGCTCTTCTTTTATTGGGCGTGTTTGCTGCTATTACTATCTTAGGTAAGTGGTCTTATATTTGGAAGGATTGGGTCAGTTCTGTTGATCATAAAAAAATAGGTATTATGTATATATTATTGGCCATGGTGATGTTGCTAAGAGGTTTTTCAGATGCCATCTTAATGCGCTCGCAACAAGCGATAGCAGCGGGGCATCATATGGGTTATTTGCCACCCGAGCATTATGACCAAATTTTTAGCGCGCATGGTGTCATTATGATTTTCTTTGTGGTCATGCCGTTCGTCTTTGGATTACTCAATATTGTCTTGCCGTTGCAGATTGGGGCTAGAGACGTTGCTTACCCTTATCTCAATTCTTTAAGTTTTTGGCTGACATTTTTTGGGGCCATGTTGTGTAATGTTTCTTTGGTCATTGGAGAATTTGCTAAAACAGGTTGGTTAGCATATACACCGTTATCCGGTTTGTATTATAGCCCAGGAGTAGGCGTTGATTACTATATTTGGTCCTTACAAATTGCAGGCGTGGGTTCATTATTAAGTGGTATTAATTTTATTGCCACCATTATGAAAATGCGATGTCCTGGTATGAACTTAATGAAAATGCCTATTTTCGTATGGTCTGGCTTCTGTGCTATGATATTGGTCGTATTAGCTTTTCCTGTCTTAACGGTAACCCTAGGATTGCTTGCTTTAGATCGCTATCTGGATATGCATTTTTTCACACAGCACTTAGGTGGCAATGTGATGATGTATATCAATTTGATTTGGGCATGGGGGCACCCAGAGGTGTATATTTTAATTCTACCGGCTTTTGGGGTATTTTCAGAAGTGGTTGCCACCTTTAGTCAAAAAAGATTATTTGGTTATGTGACGATGGTCTGGGCCCTGGTTGCCATTACTTTCTTAGCTTTTATTGTTTGGCTGCATCATTTTTTTACGATGGGTGCAGGAGGTAATGTTAACGCTTTTTTTGGAATCACCACGATGATTATTGCTATTCCAACGGGCGTTAAAGTATTTAATTGGTTATTTACCATGTATAAAGGTCGTATTATTTTGTCAACCCCTATGTTATGGGCTATTGCATTTTTCACAACCTTCGCATTAGGGGGTATGACAGGTGTATTAATGTCCATTCCGCCTGTTGATTTTCAAGTACATAATAGTCTATTTTTAATTGCTCACTTTCATAACGTGATTATTGGTGGTGCTTTATTTGGATTTTTTTGTGGTGTCACGTATTGGTTTCCTAAAGCTTTTGGTTTTCGTCTCCATGAAAAACTAGGGATCTATTCATGGGCTTTTTGGGTGGCTGGATTTTATGTAGCTTTTATGCCCTTATATGTCCTTGGTTTAAAAGGTGTCATGCGTCGACTTAACCATTATACCGATGTACATTTACAACCTTATTTTATCATCGCTGCGGTTGGTGCTTTATTAATATTGATTGGGATTATTCTTCAAATTATACAAATTATGGTGAGTATCAAAGATCGTGAAAGCTTGCGTGATAAAACGGGTGATCCATGGAATGCTCGCACTTTAGAGTGGTCCGTAGCTTCTCCAGCCCCTGTGTATAATTTTGCTACTATACCCTCTGTCACGACGATTGATCAGTATTGGGAAGATAAACAGGAAAAAATAGCCCATGGTTCGCATAGGGTTGAGCTTAAATATCAACCTATCTGTATGCCTAAAAATACCAGTGTTGGTTTCATTATTGCTGCTTTTTCCGGCATTTTTGGCTTTGCCATGATATGGCATATGTGTATTCCTGCTGTCATAGGTGTATTAGGGGTGATGGTCACGGTTATATGGCGTACTTGTGATACCGATACAGAGTACGTGATATCGGCTGAAAAGGTGAAAGCTACGGAATATGCGCATATGCAGGAGTCTTGGTCATGAATGTCCCTATCGCTCACGATTTATCTCATGATACATCGGGCACGGATGTATTTGGCTTTTGGTTATATATTTTATCGGATTGCATTTTGTTTGCGACCTTGTTTGCTACCTATTTAGTTTTAGCTCATCCTGGTGCCTTAGGTCCTGTATTGAAGCCCTATATCCATCTGCCATATGTATTAGGTGAAACTTTTTGTTTGTTGGCGAGTAATTTTACTTTAGGGCTTGCTATGTTGTCTTTTTATCAGAAAAAACTGCATGCTGTACAAGGCTGGATGATTTTGACTTTCTTATTAGGGGCTGTTTTTGTTGGCATGGAGATACATGAATTTATACATATGTCGCATGAAGGTTTTAGATGGTCTATGAGTGCAGCTGCCTCATCTTTTTTTACACTGGTGGGGACGCATGGTTTGCATGTCAGTATGGGTTTGCTCTGGATATTGATTATGTTGCTTCAGTTACCATTTTTGAAAATCAATGCGACCACCGAAAGACGTATGACCTATTTAGGGTTATTCTGGAATTTTTTAGATATCGTATGGATTTTTGTATTCACCGTTGTCTATTTGATGGGAGCCATATCTTATGCATAATATAGACAACATGCCTGATTATGGCATAGGTAAGAAAAAATTAGGCATTTATATTATTGGTGTGGTGTTATGCATCCTATTGACACTGATTCCGTTTTTTACAATTATGGCACAGAAATTTTCTGTCAATATCACGTTTGCGATTATTTTTATAGCCGCTTTTTTTCAATTTATAACACAGGTATTTTGCTTTCTGCGATTAAATTTGAAAACTAAAGCCAGTCAACTGAATATGATGTCGTTTATCATCGCGATTGGCATGCTGATGGTGATCATTCTCGGTTCTTTATGGATTATGTGGAATTTAAATTATAATATGGTGCATTAATACGAGTTCCATGCTTTGCTTGGTACGTAGCTTTATACTGTCTATTCTGGCTCCCTTAACCCTGGTTGAATAAGTCCTTTTTTTATTAAAAAATCATAGGCTATGCGGTAAGGTGTATGATGCTGAACCAGAGCTTCTTGGTTCAAAGAACGTATCGTTTTTTGGTCGATCAATCCGGACAAACGGTTTAACACACTTTGAAGCTGTGGATATTTTTTAAGCGTCTGTGCTCGGATCACGATAGCTGCATCGTAGGGTGGATAACAATGGCGATCATCCTGTAATAAGGTGAGATGATGGGTGATCGTCCGAGCATCGGTGGTGGAGGAAAGGATTGCGTTGACGCGTTGATGAGCTATAGCAGCATAAGTTAAATCGAGTTGCATTTGCATCACCTTTTTAAAGCGTAACCCATAGGTTTTTGCGAGTCCTGGTAAACCATCAGGTCGGTATAAGAATTCAGGTGGAGCAGCTAATTGTAAGGGTGGAGTATAGCTGGCAAGGTCCGATAACGTTTTAAGCTTCTGTTGATGAGCAAAGGTGGTCGGCACAGCTAAGGTTTCTGAACTGTGAAACCCTAAAGGTGCTAACCAAATAAGCTGAAAACGCTTTTGATACATACGTTTGACGGTTTGGTATGTCGATGCTGCAGTCAGTATTTCTTTTTGATGCAGTAGAGTCATATAGGCCGTCCCTGTATATTCTGGATAGAGGTCAATATCACCCTTCAATAGCGCTTGATGAGCCATCGTGCTCGTACCTAAGTTTAAGCGTTTTTTAACGTATAAGGTGGAGTTTTTTTGAATGAGTATGGCTAACATTTCAGCGAGAATATATTGTTCGGAGAAATTTTTAGATCCAATGATGATGGTATTTTGGTGAGCAGAGGTTTGAGTCATACGCATAGGTGTGATCGTTAGGTAGAGCATACTGCTGAGGAGGATGAGCATGATAGCCCATTTGGTTTTGCGGAATCGTTCTTCTAGTCTTCGGCGCCGTGATAATATCATATCGAGACGGCTGAGCATAAAATCCAAACCCAGCGCTAATAGCGCGATGGGTATAGCACCGAATAAGATGAGTGCAGTATGATTTAAAGCTAAACCTTGCGTAATAAAATCACCTAGACCTCCTGCACCCACAAAGGCCGCGATCGTGGTAATGCCCACCGTCATAGCTGTTGCCGTTCGAATGCCATTTATGATCACGGATTGGGCTAGGGGCAATTTTATAAGACGTAATTGCTGCCAGCGTGTTAGACCCATTGCTTCTGCTGCTTCTTGACTATCCACCGGTGTCATTTTAAGACCGGTATACGTATTGCTGGTAATGGGCAACATAGCATACAGAATGAGGGTGAAAATGGTGGGTGTAAAGCCTATCCCTAATAGGGGAATGAGAAAGGCTAGCAGAGCTAGACTAGGAATCGTTTGAAAAATATTAATGATCCCTAATGTTATCGCTTTGAAGCGGGGTTGATAGGTCATCCATATGCCAAGTGGAAGAGCTATGAGGGTCGCGATTAGGGTGGCTGATAGCGACAGCGCAGTATGCTCTAAGGTTTTGAGCAATAAGCTATGGATTTGAGTATGTAATAGGGTCCATAAAGTCATGAGCATGCTATGATCGAATCAGTGGCATGGGCGGTCGTGATATCTGAATCAGCCGTTTGACAAAATCCGTTTTAGGGTTTTTCAGTAAGGTAGATTTTTCATCCATTTGTTCAAGCTGGCCATGGTGCATCACCGCAATATAATCCGCGATATGCTCGGCCTCTGCGATATCATGCGTGACAAATACCATCGTTTTATTCACGGTTTTATTGAGCGCAACGATTTCTGTTTGCAATGCAGCTCGTGCAATCGTATCTAAACCAGAAAAAGGTTCATCCATCAGTATATATTTGGGGTTTGCGGCAAGGGCACGTGCGACGGCCACGCGTTGCTGCTGTCCTCCCGACAGTTCATCAGGATAACGGTGGAGAAATTGTGGAGGCGATAAGTGGAGCATATTCAGTAATTCAGTCACCCTTTTTCTGCGGCTTGATGCAGAATGATGCATCACTTTTAATAAAATTGATATGTTTTGTTCAATGGTCATATGGGGGAATAAGCCACTATTTTGGGGTACATATCCAATAGCGCGACGCAGTTGGATCACGGGGTACCCTTGGATATCCTTTCGGTCGATCGTAATGCTGCCCTCCGTGGGTGTCACAAGACGATTCATCATCTTAAGTAGTGTGGTTTTCCCACTGCCCGAAGAACCCAACAATACCAGGATTTTTCCTTCGGGAATATTTAAGGAAACATGATGCAGCGCTGCCATGCCTTGGGATTTGTAATACTTGCTGATGTTAGTCAATTGAATCATAAAGTGATTTTATTAATGGCGGGTGCTATATCTAGGGTTTACAAAGCCACCCCATCGCGATGAGTCACTTCAAGTGTATGCTTCGCATCTTGAAGTGAGATGGGTATATCATACGGCATTTGAGCTGATGGAGCCAGTTTATTCCACTTGGCGGTATTGATCGCTGAGAAGCTCCTATAGTAGGATCCCGGAGTGTTATCCTAATTTTCATTAGCTGTGCTGGATGTGATATGACGCTAGCCATAAATCCGTGGGGAGAACAGGTATGCCTTATGATGTTAATACCGATTATAAAGCAAAAAGCTTTAATCATCGTGTTCGTTTTTTAGTATTACACTACACGGCTGGGAATTTTCAAACTTCTTTAAAAGAACTCACTGAAGGCCCAGTCAGTGCGCATTATCTGCTTCCAGATGGGCCCATGGATGATCAGAGGGAAGTCTTCAGTTTGGTGCCTGAGGCAGAGCGGGCATGGCATGCAGGGGTGAGTGCATGGCAGGATCGAACTGACTTGAATGATAGTTCCATAGGTATTGAGATGGTCAATCTAGGGTATACGGATAAAGATGGTAAAAGAACCTGGTATCCTTTTACTGACTATCAAATTGAAACGGTGTCAGAGCTGGCAAAAGATATAATTGCCCGATATGGCATTGAAGCGACTCGTGTTGTGGGGCATGGTGATATTGCCCCGGGTCGGAAAGTCGATCCGGGCCCTGTTTTCCCCTGGAAGCAGCTATATGAGCGCGGTATCGGTGCTTGGTATGAGGAAGCGGATCAACAAACTGCTGAGCAGGCCATTCACACGACGCAAGCGTCTATGATCGTATGGATGCAAACCTATCTTAGAATTTATGGATATCCCGTTAAAAAAACAGGGCAATTAGACCTACTCACGAAGCAGGTGATAGCAGCTTTTCAAATGCATTTTCGAGCTAGTCATTATTCGGGTATTCCAGACAAGGAGACGTGTGCGATTTTATATGCCCTGGTTAAAAAATATTACCCTCGGGTGGACTTGCATCTACCTGGGATATTGACTACAGAGACATGTTCGAAGTAACGCTGTTGGCTGTCTGTACCTTGCCTCTATTGTATGATCTTTTCAATATGGATACCTAAAATTGAAGGAGTGTTCATGTATACGTAACGACCATATTGATAACTTGAAAAATAATCGCCAAGTCGCATACTTTGTACACGGTTGCAGCTGGTGTACTGAACCCCCGCTTTTGGTTTGTTTTCTGTACACTGATAATGATCAGAAGCATCTTTATAATAAAAATAACCATCGGGATAAGCGCTAGTAGCAGCAGCATACATGGTTTCACTACATCCTGATGTTTTGCTGCATAATACAGGGGTGACTCGGCATACTTTTTTTTGGGCTTGATGATAATGACAGTTAATTCTGTTATAGATGACCTGACCTCTATTAAAATCTTGCCTATATATCAGTCCTAAATGTGATATATTCAGTGCAGTGCCTATAACAGCTTTAATGTTTTTCCCCTCAATATTCCATTTTTTAGCATCCCTGACGATTTCGATGATACTGGGCGTTGGTAAAGTTTGGATGAATGCCTCATGCTTTTGATCCTCTTGAGATCCATTGTGATAAATGACAAGGTTTTCTTTCGGAATATAATCTATTGCGACGTTTTTGGGAAAGAAGCGGTGGAATGGCAAAGGATAATGACTCATAAAACGTTGATACATTTTTGTGCCATTGCTATGGTTGATGTTGGCATGACCTGTATCAATGATATTAATATTGGCACTGATACGGCTATTCTTTTGCTGGAATTTAAACCAGCGTTGTCGATTGATTATGGTATGGGTAGCGGCGTGAGGAAACGAGTCTGTCTTATCAATAATGCATCCACTCGCTTGATTCACAGGATTAAAGTCAGCGCTGATAAAGTTGTTACGGTTATAATAATGGATGGCTTTATTCCCTGCTGCACCATATTTATTATTTATGAGGTTTTGATTAAATTGATTGATCGTATGTGATTGCATCGTGGCTAATACCGTTTGAACCAGCGTGTTGCATACAAATTGATCTGTTCTATAGACTGGCGCTTGTTGAATATGTAGTGCTCCCCTATGATGCGCATCTTGCCAATCACCTTCACCGTCTGCAAAATTCATGCCATAGGGTTTATCGGTAAAATGCATGACTGCAATTCGCACTTTATCATTTAAGCTTAATGGGTTGCTTGATTCAGTTAATGTCGCTAATAAGTGCCTGATATCTTTTCGTGATGCCTGAGACACCTGATCATAATTAAAGTCCTGTATAGTATAATGCGCATAGCTGGCAGAGGAGAGTGCAGAAAAACAGGAAAGAAAACCTGTCAAACCAAACAGGTATTTATTCATAAGCAAGAAGCTGATCGTCGATGGTTAATAATAGTCTACTGTCAAGGTGGTGTCATTTTGGATGAATGGACAGCTTATAAGCCTTGGCTCCCC
>JABABH010000189.1 GCA_014238325.1 Coxiellaceae bacterium
AGCCGCGCTCACCCATACCAATTACATCGTTTACTTGCACTTCACGGCAAGCACGCACGCAAAGACCGCAAGCAATACAAGCATCAAGATTAACAGCGATGGCTGGATTAGAGATATCGAAATACTCTTCTTCAGCGCGATCATCAAATTTTGAGCCAAGGCGATCAGAACCCTCAATGCCCCAAGTGTTGGCCCATTTCCAAAACTCTGATTGATTATCAGGGCTTGTTTCAGGCGCTTTCATATCAGCAGCTAAAAGCTCGAACACCATTTTGCGTGATTTGTCGGCGCGTTCCGTATCGGTTTTAACATTTAGACCATTGGAGGCTTTACGTTGGCAAGAAGCCGCCAAAACACGTTCGCCCTCAATTTCCACCATACAGGCACGACAGTTACCATCAGCGCGATAACCCGGCTCATCAAGATAACAAAGATGAGGAATACGTGTTCCTTCACGTTTTGCTACCTGCCAGATGGTTTCATCTGCTGAAGCCGAAACTTCTTTACCGTCTAGGGTGAATTGGATTTCTTTGGTCATATAATTTGATCCTAAATCTAACTTCCATCAACAATAAGAAAATTTCCCACTGCCGCATCTTCTCTCAATTTTTTTGCTTCTTGATATTCTGGTGAGTTATACCATGCCTTAGCTGTATTCATGTCAGAAAACTCAATAATCACCACACGTTTTCCATCGTCGTCAAAATTCTCTAAGCCTGCAAGTTCACCACCACGAGCCAGATATTTGCCGCCAAATTTCTGCGTAACGGGTCCAGCTGCAGCAGCATAGAGCTTAAATTTCTCCAAATCTGACACTTCAACACGAGCAATCATATAGGCACTCATAACTTGCTCCCACTCTTGAAGATGCTGAGAATAAGTCCAATTCCAAGTGCGCTGAAAAACGTACCTATAATGGTATCAAAAACACGCTTGAAACTCTGGTAGAAAGATACAATTTTATGCGTTGAAAACAGCATCGCCCATGAAACATGACCTACAAAAGAAATGATTCCTGTTCCTAAAATCATAGCTATCGCCACCCATGCTGGAGCATCTGGACGCAGAATAATTGACATAACAGAAAGCCAATATAGCGCTGCCTTAGGGTTGGTCAATTGAACTCCTAGGCCTTGAAGATACAATGCAGCACCACTCTTTTCGACCTTGCGCTCGTTTACTTTTAAATCTGCTCTAACCAATGCTGACCGAAAATATTTAGAGGCAAGCCACAATAGATAACAACCGCCAACCACGCGTAGAACAAAACCGAACCAGCTAAAGCTTGCTAGCAGCGCGGTTAACCCAAGCACAGCTAAAGTAGCCCAAAAGAGAGAACCAGTTGAAATCCCGCAAGCAATCATGACACCCGCACGACGTGAAGTTCCCATGGAAGTTCCAATAATTGCTAAAATATTTGGCCCCGGACTCATGATACCCATGAAAAACGCCAGATATGCTGCGATCAGGTAAGGACCATATTCTAGTAATTCTGCATGCATTATAGATCCTCGCGGAAGTATTTCAGCAGATGATTGACCGGATTAGGCGCTGCTTGACCAAGGCCACAAATGGAA
>JABABH010000190.1 GCA_014238325.1 Coxiellaceae bacterium
CACTTCCACGGATATCTATTTGGGAAGCCGCTGCCAACCAAAGATATCGCAAAGCATTTACAACATGAAATAAACTCTGGTGAAGTTATCGCTTCAAAAGCAATTCCATTTAAGAAATCAGCTTAATCGTTATTGAGATTTTGATCTTTGGGGTGATTGATGCCATCGGCCACGTCTTCCCGGCCTAACTCATATGGATTGATACCCTCGATACACGCAATGTTAAATCCGTATTCTTCGGGATTACTGCGGCGTTGATGATGAGTGTATATCCCGCAAGTTTTGCAAAAATAGTGTTTCGCCGTTTTTGTATTCCATTGATAAAGGCTCAAATTATCAGCGCCCTTTGTGACTTCTAAACCCTCAAGTTTGACATGCGCCATATAGGCACTGCGTCTTCGGCACATTGAGCAGTCACAACGCTGGGCCTGATCGAGATCACTTTCCAGTTTCACTTCAAACTCTACTGTGCCGCAATGACAGCTTCCTTTAACAATCTTGCTCATATCATTACATTTAACCTATCACTGGTAACCCATCACTGGGCCTTTTAGCCAATTATGGGGTTTTCGAAATCATAGCCACCTTCATAGGCAATCACAGCGACTTCGCCATCAAGCGCTGCATCATAAGCTGAAACGAATGGCTCTTCGTCTGGGCGGCCATCAAGATTTCCTATTTGGTCAAGATTAGCTTCCGCATATCCTTCTTGAGCAAGTGTCTCTAAACATTTCTTAACTGCAGTATCATCATCAGGCCCCGTTAAAAGGATATTAAAAGGAATCATCTCTGTTTCGTCCTCTCGGCGAGCTTCTCCCATGATGATAAACACCATCGGCCCATCTAATTCTTCATCCATGGGGGTAATTTCTGACATTGCGATTCTTTCTGATAAAAACTATGAGTGATTGGCCATAGCAAATTTTGCAGACAAAAACTCGTAAAATCACACTATTTTACGCAAATCAGCATATAGCGATTGGTGTAGGCCTCTCTGATGTATATGAAATGATGAGTTCGTTGGCTATTGTCATTAATCAAAACTGCCAAAGAACTGTTTTGACTCACTTTTTTCAATTCCTGTGTTTGAAAGGGTTGACGATTGGAATCGAAGGCTCTATAGCCAGCGCAGCAGTAACCGATGTGATCTGTTTCCGTTTAAAACGACACGTTTTAGACAATAGGATCAAACAAGGTTTGCTCTAACGATTGAAATTCAGGCTGCATGAGCGTTTCGCGCTCCTCTGCTTGTTTGAGGGTTGCTTCCAAAGTCTTATAATTGGCTAGGAAGTGGACCTTTTTGCACGTTGTAGCCTCCTGTTGTGGCAGGAACCCGGTTTACCGGTTAACCGCAAAGTCTCGGCTAAACAGCACGACTTTGCATTAATTGTACGTGGCTCATTTGGGTCAAAAAAGAAGCAAGGTAAATATATGCCAACCATCAACCAATTGGTTCGCAATCCACGCAAAAAAGTGGTCAAGCGTAACAAGGTCCCTGCGATGCAGGAATGCCCGCAAAAGCGTGGTGTTTGTACCCGTGTTTATACAACAACTCCGAAAAAGCCTAACTCGGCTCTTCGTAAGGTTGCTAAAATCCGCCTGACCA
>JABABH010000191.1 GCA_014238325.1 Coxiellaceae bacterium
AAAAAAAAATTTAGTATAATTTTTTGTTGTTCCCTAAACCTGCTGTTTTTTTTTGAAATAAAAAATCTACTTGATAAAGTTGCCGGCCAATGATACGAGACATTTGTTGCCTAAGTTTCAATAGTTTCAACCTAAATATGTGTATGGTAATGTTGTGGTATTCCAGTTTCTGCTCGCGTGTCGTGCCACCCGTGTTCATCTGTGTGCCCGCTGCCGTTGCTCGACGGTAAGCTTTTCGTGGTCACCCTCAAAAGCTTTCGTGGTTCTAGGATAAGTTAAAAGGACAAAACCTAGTGAAAAAAAAACCTATTGATTTATTACACTTTAATTAATTGTTTTCTAATTAATTTTGTCTCAACATATGAGCGAAGTTGATTGTCAGGGAGGTCAAGGTGTAACCAAAATTCCAAAACCTGCCAACGGGAAAACGGATCGGAAAACGCGGTCTCAGGTTACCCAGGAAAATAAAGCGCAACTAGAACAAACAATTAACTCTCCAACCATGAAAAAGAATAACAAAAATTTGGCAGCGGAGGACAATGTTACCTCAGGGGATTCTAATTCGCCCCGGCCTGCCCCATCACTCATTCAAAGTAGCCATTCCCCACCTTCGAAAAAAGAGCTAGATCCAGTAACTACGCAACTGTCAGAGGTAGTGACACGTCAATCAGAGGCATTGACTGCGCTGTTACGACACGTCACAGATCTAAATGGAAATATTGCGAAAATGCAAGAAAATTCTTGCCAACAAACCCTAGGTTTTGCGCAGCAGATGAACGCGATGCAGAAAAATTGGAATGAACAGCTCGAATTAATGCAAACGAACTTTTCACAGATGCTTAAATCCAAAAGCCAAACAGTACTCTCAGGAGAACCGACACTGCACCGGTCAAACGTGTCAAACAATCGCAAGCGTACAACAGAAAAATGAACCAAAGCTCCTCGGAAGATAGTGATAACCAGAAAATGAACAAGACCGAAAGTGAAAGCGATGGAGCAATGACGAAGAATAAAGTAAAGCGATATAGGGACAGTGAGAGCCAGACAGAGGACGAGTACGTTGAAAAACATCGACCTAAATTTACAAAGGCGGAGGTTGCAAGGAATCTCCGAAAGTGTAAACAGGAAAGGTCAGTTAGGTCCGACTCAACGTCACATAGCGATTCTACAGACTCTGACGAGTCATGGTTGACTGATCGTCCCACGTTGGACTCAGACTGCAAGCATGACAAAAAGAAACGCAAGAATCGACGGCGTAGCCGTCAGCTGCTTGTAGTGTCAGACCCGTTTACGTACATTCCTGTGTTTGAGGCAGATGGAAAAATACCGTTCGCAGAGTGGGTACGCACAGAATTTCGACCAATTGCAAACAATCTGATCTTAGCGAAAGGAAAATAGTTCAGAAAATGCGCTCATTCCTAGATAATACAGCTAAACAAATTTACGACAGAGCAGTCGAGCAGGTCACTGATCGCTATATGAGTCCGGTAATTTCATTCATGAAGCGTAAGTTTTACAGTGAAGATCGAGTATCGATGGCCACAGTTTATGCACGTAGAATGAAGCCATCCGAGAC
>JABABH010000192.1 GCA_014238325.1 Coxiellaceae bacterium
CAATTTCTAGATGCCAACGAGTACCAAGAGTTGGCTACCAGCATTGAGCCTGTGGACTATCTTAAATTTCGTGATACTAAAAAATACAAAGATCGACTCGCCGCCGCCCAAAAATCCTCTGGAGAGAAAGAGGCCTTGTTGGTTGCAGAAGGTACGATATATGGGTTACCGCTGATTGTGGCTGCTTTTGATTTCTCTTTTATTGGTGGATCGATGGGGGCAGCAGTGGGAGAACGTTTTGTCATAGGCATTGAAGCTGCGATGCAGCAACAAAAACCTTTGGTATGTTTTGCCACGAGTGGGGGAGCGCGGATGCAAGAAGGCCTATTTTCTCTCTTTCAAATGGCAAAAACCAGTATGATGCTGGCTCATTTGGCCAAGCATCGCTTACCTTATATTTCAGTTTTGACAGACCCAACGATGGGGGGGGTTTCAGCGAGCCTGGGCACGTTGGGAGATATTATGATTGCAGAGCCACATGCCTTAATTGGGTTCTCAGGGCCACGTGTCATTGAGCAAACCATTCGTGAGACCTTACCGGAGGGTTTTCAACGCAGTGAATTTTTATTAACGCACGGTGTCATCGATATGGTCGTACATCGCCGAGACCTTAAGAAAACGATTGCTGTGTTATTGGCCGAATTGATGCATCAACCTGATCCGGAAGGTATGTGGGGTAATACGGATGGGCTTGACTGAGTGGTTAGATTATGTGACAGCCTTACACCCGCATACCATGCGTTTGGGCTTGGATGCTATGCAAACGGTGCTACAGTCGCTTGGCGGGGAGAGCTTTGACGTCCCGGTAGTGACGGTGGCGGGTACCAATGGGAAAGGTTCCGTCATTCGCATTTTAGAAGAGATTTTCTTAGCCAGTGGTTATCGGGTTGCTGCGTATACCTCACCCCATGTGCTATCATTCTGTGAACGGTTGCGTATCAATGGGCAAGTCGTCCTGCCATCTGTTTGGGTCGAAGCTTTCGCTGTGGTTGAACGTAAAAGATGCGGCCATCCCCTGACCTTTTTCGAGTTTACAACGTTGGCGGCTTTATATATTTGCCAGCACAGTGAGCTTGACATTCTATTGTTAGAGGTTGGATTGGGGGGACGTTTGGATGCAGTGAATGCCATTGCTGCTGATATTGCGGTCATCACTACGATTGATCTGGATCATACGGACTATCTAGGCCATGATCGCGAGTCTATTGGTCGTGAGAAAGCAGGCATCCTGAGAGCCCATAGACCTTGTATCTTTGGTGATCATCCTATACCGCATAGTGTGGCGAAGCTTGCAGAACAATTGCAGTCGCCGCTTTATCAAGGGGGAAAAGATTTTCATATCACTCAACGTGCGTATGATTGGGATTGGTATGGCCCTCAGCATAGTTATCAGCATTTGCCTTATCCTAACTTAAAGTTGGAAAATGCAGCGGCAAGCTTGATGGTTGTGGATCTTTTAGCACGTCGCTTACCGACATCGAGACAAGCTGTGTGCGAAGGTCTAAGCTCTGCCTATTTACCGGGACGTTTTGAAATCATTCGTGGCGGCTCGCCGGTCACCATCTTAGATGTGGCACATAATCCACAGGCAGCGCGGTATTTGGCTGAGCAATTAGCGGCTTTGTCGATCAAGGGGGTGATACGCGCTGTATTGGGCGTATTGAAAGATAAAGACGTGCTTGGGATATGCGAGGCTTTAGACTCCTATGTACATACTTGGTATATCGGTAGTCTAGAGGGCGATCGTGGTGTCTCTTCTGATGTCCTTGCTGCGACGTTAACGGAGTCCAATAACATACTGAAATATATCACTTTTTCATCTATTGCTTCCGCGATGGACCGCGCTTTAGCGGATGCGAAGGGAGGGGATTATATGCTTGTTTTTGGCTCCTTCCAGACGGTGGCACGAGCGAAACACTATCTAGCTTGTGTTCCTTCATTCAGTTGAGTTTGTGAGATTTTCTTTCATCTGAGGTAAACTGTGAAGCGCATCATAGCTTATGCTGTTGACCTATATCGTGCCATTCAGTTATCTCGTCGGCTGTTGTGGCTGAAAAACGTTCGTTATCAGGCTATTATATTTTAAGAACACTCATATTCCTTTGGGATATCAGCTTGTGGCCCTCCCGAGGTTTGGACCTGTGGGTTTGTCAGGTGCACGTGTAAAAAATCGACAGCCTAGGGAAATTTCGTGTAAAATTAAGTATGGTGCTGTTAAATGTTAAGGAAGGATATGATTTCCACTAAAAAGAAGCAGCGGCTACTTGGCCTATTTGTATTGCTCATGTCGATGAACGTATTGATACCATTGGCACTTCAAAAAGCTCATCCTCATCCCGATACGACTGTGAATTTATTAAGTGCGACGCCAACTTCACCCCCTGATACGGCTTTACATTTTGATGTATCCGACTCTTTGCGTGATATGTCCCGTGCTACTTTGCACAGGACATCGAAGCAAGATCAGACCTCACCCTCGCCTGCACCAGCATCGATTGCTGCTGAGACTTCGGGCTCGAACGTACAGGCGAAGGATCAAGCACTGTCAAGCTCATACAAAGCACCATCGAGCATTCGACATGAAGCGGTTCTGAAATTGGTGCCGTCAGCAGGGCATCATGCCATGGCTCATGAGCACTCTATTGGATTGCCTAATAAGGTGCTTC
>JABABH010000193.1 GCA_014238325.1 Coxiellaceae bacterium
CTCAGATCACCGATCATTGGTCATGGCGCTCTGAATTTGATTACACGGACTATACGCATTTTAGCGCGCATTCGATTCCTCATTTTTTTCAGCATACCTCAGAAACTGCGGTGTGGAATTATAAACCTTACCAAGTCGCGTTTATGGTGGGACTCGTCTATAACTTTATGTAAGTAGAAGCGGAGTAGTTCGATGGTTGCTTGCCACTAGCGCAACACAGGGATCGAACTACTCTTCTTTTTATGGCTCATCTGGTGGCTAGGCTAGGCATCAGGGCTTGCTGGTGGATCAGCTAGGTTATCCTGTTTGGATGGGCACGTTGGCAAGTCCATGGCATGAAAATTGGTCAGATCTTGAAAGACACGTAGCCTAAACTGGGGAATCATAGAGAGAATATGATCAAAAATATTCGCTTGTATAGATTCATAGCGTCCCCAATCCGTATCATTAGTAAAAATATAAAGCTCAATGGGCAGACCTTTCGATGTTGGCTGCAATTCGCGAACTAGGAAAGTGAGCCCTTGATGAATGTTTGGGTCTTGCTTTAGATAATAGTTAAGATAACTGCGAAAGACTTCAATATTGGTGACAGCATGTGTGGGTTTAGATAAGGAATCAGCAGGAGTCATGGTGGTGAGATGGGGTGGGACGAGGGTTGGCATTTTCTCGTGAATATAGTCGGCAAGATAGGGGATTTTGGCAAAACGTATGAACATCTCTTGGTCACAACATTGGATCGTATGCATATCAATATAGATAGCGCGCTTAATGCGACGTCCCCCTGATTCTGACATACCACGCCAATTTTTCACGCCTTCATTTAAAATAATATGAGAAGGAATGGTAATAATTGTTTTATCAAAATTTTGTATTTTAATCGTATTCAAAGAGATATCGAGTACGGTGCCATCCACTCCATATTTCGGTATTTCAATCCAATCCCCAATGCGCACCATATCATAGGTTGAAATTTGTACACTGGCGACAAACCCTAAAATAGAGTCTTTAAATATCAATAATAAGATGGCAGTTAATGCGCCCAGACCCGTCAGTAAGCTTAAAGGAGATTGTCCTAATAGCGTGGCGCTGATTAAAATGGCACTTAAGCCATATAGTATAATTTTTGCGACTTGGATATAGCTTTTGATAGGATGATGTTGAGTACTATGTGATCGAGTAAAAATATCGCCGAAGGCACTTAGGAAACGATTGATCACCAATGTCACGACGAATAACATCAGTAAAATTGAACAAGAATGCAGAAACTGTGCGAGTGAGGTAGAAGCGGCGATCGATGCGCTGCTGATCCAGGGAGAGGTATAATAAAAAATTAATAGCGGGGCGAGATACGATAATTGCTGCAAAATTTTGCGATTAATGAGCTGCTGGCTCCATTGTGGACGAACCTGAGAGACCAGGTATCGAATCACTTGCACTAAATAGCGTCGTGCAATATACAAACTTAACCAGGCAATGAGACAGATTCCAAATAGACTGACTAGAATAGCTAATATGGAGGATAAGGGTGGATTGAAACCATATTGGTTGAGCGATGCTTGTATGGCAAGAATGAGCATAATATCAGTCTAACGCATTGAAAAAAGATTATCCACATCGGGGGAGCTATAGGTGCTAGCGAACTTGAGAAAAGCAGGGGGATTTTTTCAGAAAAATGAATTTGTTCAATATTTAACCTGATTGTCAAGCTATTTTCATAAGAATGATCGTGAAATGTCTTGAGATAAGAAGTTACCTGAGGAAGGAAAGCTCTGGGCAAGCGATCGAGTCAATCCCTCGAGCTTGACCATCCATGTCGAACTATCGATTGATCCTGTTCAAGGCTTATGAGGCACGTTTAGCATGAAATACATATGCTTCTAAAATAGATGCCATACCGGAGCTTTTGCCGGTTTGCTGATGGCTTCAGTTGATCCGTATGATCCGATACCGTGGAGGGGGGGGGTAGACAGTATGAATGCACTGAAGGAGATAGGCGAAACACC
>JABABH010000194.1 GCA_014238325.1 Coxiellaceae bacterium
CCACGGATATCTCCCTCAAAGTAGGAACTCGCAATTGTTGATTAAAAGCATGCACCGACATAGGCTCAAGCGCTCTATGGCCCAAAGTACCCGAGTCTACGGTATAGCTGGAAGCTGATACACGCCATGGATTCTTTCGATCCCCTTCTGGCGGTTCAATACGGATGCTAGCTGAAAATTCTAAGGTCTTGCTGCCCTCTGTCGTCTTTTGAATCAGCTTGAATCCTGGCTTCTGCAACCACTGTGTCACGGTCATCTCTCGAGCCAACGCTAAGGTTGGAGACTTACCCAAGGGCCCATAGGCTAATAAAGCCATCGCCCTATCCACAAATTCATCCACGGCTAGCGGAGTACCGTCACGATGGCGTAGCTTCCCATCACGCAGCATTTTATTCACCTGATTAAATACCACATCACCTACTATTTTAGCCTGTGCGACGGATAATTTTTTAATCGGGTCTTCATAGGCCTTTAAAAAATGCGCCACCCACTGATCTTTTTTTTCCTTAAAATCCTCGTCAGATCGGAAACTGTCAGAAAAGCGTTCTAATTGCTTCTCTGTGCTCGAAGGAATACATTTGGAGAGGCATTGCGATACCTTATCAGGGACGAGCTCCTTTATACCTTCGAATGCATGTCCAAATTCTTGCAGAAGCTCACAACTTTCCAGCACCGCTTTCAGAGCGACAACACTCATATTAGAAGCCACCATCGCTGCATTAGCAAGACCACCGACAGCTGGCAACCCCACGCACAAAGCAGGCAACACCTCAAAAAATTTCTTTTGAATAAGTTCATAGGCAGTAAGCGGATTAACCGATTCCTCTGTGAGCAGACCCGAGTGAATGGCTTCAACTGCTGTATGCCAAGCCTCCATCTTTCGTTTCAAAATGCTTTCGATAATAACCGGGTTGCGACTATTATCTTCTGCCAGAGGCTGAATACCCAGTCGACATTGCTCAACCACCAAAAGCAAGGCATGCACGACCTCCATCAAGACAGGTGGAATCATCAGATCTTGGACAACATACCGAAAATCAGAGGTAGAGCCGCTTGACATTGGAAAATGACTATCCAAGCCACTAGAGAGTTCTGCAAAAGCATAGGACAGTGCTTTAAACTTTTTCTGTGCATCCATATGCCTCGACTTCCCTGCTTTCTCTTCAAAATAACGCACACATTTGTCCACTCGAGTGAGTGGTTTACCGGGATCACATGCATCGCTTTTTTCTATATCACGGAACACTTGCTTCAATTGCTTCTGATGCTGAGCCACCGATAAGAACATCAATTCAGACATCTGCAAAAGTCGAATGGACTCTAGATGTTTCTGTTTCTGCTTCAATTCCTTAAGATAATCCCGGTCGTCTTGCAGACTCCAGTCCTGCACAATACATTGCAAGACCTGCTGGAAGGGTTCATTAATGGCTTTCAACATCTCCTCATAAACGTCTGAATTCGACGAGAGACCGATTAAGCGCCCTTTTTTAACCTCGTTCTTCAACGCCTCTAGACAGGTGGGCAAATCCAGCAGTATCGCTGGATCTTCGTAGACGCTCGTTTCTTGA
>JABABH010000195.1 GCA_014238325.1 Coxiellaceae bacterium
CACATCAGCCAAGCCTATAGGGCTATCCTTGCCCCCTATCTTATCAGTGAGGATAATCACACTGCTTCTACGCAATTGATCCATTATCTTAAAAAAACCCATCTTATTTTATACCTACAAGATCAGGCTACGCATGGTCATTTAGAAGCTTGTCTCTATCATGCCGATACGGCTCGGCATATCAACTTTCATGCAGGTAAACCCAACATCCAGCATGCATCCGTAGTATACATCAAGCTGTTGGGACTCACGGACTATTGGGAAACGCCGACCTTAGAAAACCAGCATACCGAGCTCACTATCACGATAGAGTCACTCTATCAGAGCAAAGTCTATACTAAACAACTTAGGATTCGGGAAGGCATGACGCCACACTATGCTGTAGCCATGATTTGCTGGACTATACTACAATTTTTGCTCCACCAGCACAAACCTCGATAGTTCCTCACCCTGAATAGAATTGCTTTAACATCCCACTAGCTTATCTCATTTTCATCCTACGACTCTAGCTATTACTGATATCATCGTGTAGATTATTAGAATTAAATGACTCAAATTTTAGTATGAGTGCACAGATTTCATACTGATCAGTTGTGTCTAGCAAATCTGCTTATGACAAACCTAATAGAATACGGAGAACTATGATGAAACCACTGATCGTTATAACCGGTGCAAGCTCTGGTTTTGGTGCTGCTATTGCCCAATTAATGAGTAAAAAGGGCTACCCACTTTTGCTCATTGCACGGCGTTTAAAAAAAATACAAAATTTATCTCTGCCACAAGCCCTATGCGCTGAGGTAGATATCAACCATCACGAAGCATTTGCTCAAGCCGTCAAAGATGCAGAAGAAAAATTTGGGCCTACAGATTGTTTAATTAATAACGCCGGTATGATGCTATTAGGTGCCGTTGACAGCCAAGCTGCTCATGAATGGCAAACCATGTTTGATGTCAATGTGCTTGCATTACTCAATGCTATGAAAACTGTGCTGCCGGGTATGAAAGCAAGACAACAAGGCACGATCATAAATATCAGTTCTATTGCTGGCAAAAAAACTTTCCCCAATCATGCTGCCTATTGTGGCACTAAATTTGCCGTACATGCCATCAGTGAAAACGTTCGTGAAGAAGTTGCTCATGACAATATTCGAATCGTGACGATTGCACCAGGAGCAGCTGAAACAGAATTACTGAGCCATACGACATCTGAATCTATTAAAAAGGATTATAAGGATTGGAAAAAGAGCATGGGTCCTGTGTTAAGCGCAACCGATGTCGCCTCTGCTGTTGTTTTTGCCTACGAACAACCACAGTCCGTCTGTATACGCGAATTAGTAATTGCGACCACTCGACAACAGCCGTAATCCTATTTCTATACCATCCCACTTCAAGATGCGAAGCATGCATTTGAAGTGACTCATCGCGATGGGGATTCTTAAGGGAAAAACCGCGATTTTTCTTTGAAGTGGCTGAGCGAACATTTATTTTTCGCCAGCCATCAAAACCAAGGTATACCGCTCGCCGTAGCCCACTTCGCATATTCAGGCGCGAGCGGTATATTCTTGCTGCTTATGCTGGATCATAGGAATCGCAGAAATGCTTGTTCATCGAGCATTTGAACGCCTAATTTTTTGGCTTGCGCATACTTTTTACCGGGATGCGCACCCAGAACCAGATAATGAGTATGTGTAGACATATGGCTGCTAACCTGCCCACCAGCGGTTATAATTTTTTCCTTAGCCTGGTCACGCGTGAGCGTGGCTAAGGTTCCTGTCAACACAAACGTTTTTCCCGCCAAGGGCATGGGTGTAGAGGCCGGCATTTCCCAAACAACCCCCAAGCGTTGTAACTTGAGGAGCAATGCCCTATGCTTTTTTTGTTTAAAAAATGCTTGAATATATTCAGCTACGATCGGCCCAATATCCGCCAACGTTTGCAATTGCTCAGCAGACACCCCAGATAAAGCATCGAGTATTGGAAAGTGGCGAGATAGCTTGAGTGATAAGACCTCAC
>JABABH010000196.1 GCA_014238325.1 Coxiellaceae bacterium
GGAGGTATTTATAATTTTGTGACCAAACGTGGTGCTTGTCGAGGTGTGCATGCTAGAATTTCATGGACACAAATTGAAACAGGTTCTGCCATTACATGGAAATACCCTAGTGTGATTTTGCAAGGGGACTATTCATCGGGTGAATTTTATTCCGTGGCCTTGACGCATCATTATCAACAGGCCGATACAGGCACGAAAATGATTCACATCGGTAAAGGGACGACGAGTACCATTATTGCTAAAGGTATTGCAGCAGGACGCAGTCAAAATACTTATCGTGGGTTAGTACGTATGTCTGCATCAGCGAAAGCAGCTAGAAATTATACGCAATGCGATTCCTTGCTGCTTGGGCATGCCTGTGGAGCGCATACTTTCCCCTATATTGAAACAAAAAATTCAATGGCCCATGTGGAGCATGAAGCAACGACTTCAAAAATTGCAGAAGATCAGTTGTTTTACTGTCAGCAACGTGGATTGACAGAAGAAGATGCGCTGTCGATGATTGTCAATGGGTTCTGTCGCCAGGTTTTTCAAAAATTACCCATGGAATTTGCGGTAGAAGCTCAAAAGCTCATGGAAGTGAGTTTGGTGGGTGCAGTGGGCTAAACTGACAGGTATCGATGAATAGGTTAATTTGAACATCATGAGACATCATATAATATGTTAGAAATTAAAGGCTTAACAGCACAAGTAGAGGGGAAAGCAATCCTACGTGGCATGGATTTGCGTATTAATCCGGGTGAAGTGCACGCTATTATGGGCCCCAATGGCTCGGGTAAAAGTACTTTATCTGCCGTATTGGCTGGTCAAGAGGGTTATACGGTGACAGATGGTTCTATCACCTACGAAGGTCATGATTTATTCGCTTGGTCACCTGAAGAAAGGGCATTGGCAGGTTTGTTTTTAGCATTTCAATATCCTGTTGAAATTCCTGGTGTGAATAATTTATATTTTTTAAAAACCATGGTAAACCGTGCTCGCAAACATCGAGGTGAACCAGAACTGGATGCCTTTGATTTAATCAGTTCTGTGAAAGATCAATTAGCCTTGATTGGTTTAAATGACACCTTCTTGAAACGTTCGCTGAATGTTGGGTTTTCTGGTGGTGAAAAAAAACGTAATGAAATTTTGCAAATGCTATTACTCAAGCCAAAACTCGCTATTTTAGATGAAATTGATTCGGGTCTGGACGTTGACGCCTTAAAAATGATTGCGAGTGCTGTTTCTTCGATGCGCTCTCCGACGCGTAGTTTTATTTTGATTACTCATTATCAACGTTTGCTCAATTATGTTCAGCCTGATTTTGTGCATATTTTGATGGATGGTGTCATCGTTCGATCGGGTGATGCGAGTTTAGCGTTGACGGTAGAATCGCAAGGATATGGATGCTTGTTGCCATCTGAAGTTAAGTCATAATGCACAGGGTACCTTTAACCGCTTGCCAAGCTGCTTATCTCGCAGATATGCAGGCCAGTCGTTCAGTATCGTGCTGGCAATCAGAACGCATGCAGGATTTTTTGACCGAGGGTATACCGACACGTCGGGATGAGCGTTGGAAATATACGGATGTCTCGTCGATTTTTTCGACTCGTTTTGTATGGCCTGATCAACCCAAAAAAGCTTACTGCCCAAATCTATTAGAAGATGTTTATGCTTTTGTTTTTGTTAATGGATTTTTTAGGTCAGACCTCTCTCAATTGCAAGGACTTGAAAACCAGGCTGATTGGCAAGTATGTTCGTTTGCTGCGTCGAACCACTCAGATCTATTACCCCATGTGTCGTCACTGCCAGAATACCAAACGCCTTTTTCAACCCTCAATGATGCGTGTTTTTCAGAGTTATTCTTTTTAACTATTCCTGATAAGGTTTGCTTAGATAAACCCATACATCTGGTTTATATGACAGACGCTATCGATTGTCCCGTCATGGTTTGTCCGCGACAGCATATCCGTATTGGGCGTTATGCAGAGGCCGTGGTATTCGAAGAATATTATGGCGAGGGTAAGATGTGTTACTTGAATAATAGTGTGGGCCACATTGATGTGGGTGACGGTGGGCAAGTGCAGTGGTATAAATTACAACGAGAGGGGCGTCATGCTTTCCATATCTCTGATACCATGATTCATCAAAAACGTGATAGCCAGGTGACTCGTGTAAATATGGCAACAGGGGCAAAATTGAGTCGAGAAGATTTATATTTTTCCTTAGAAGCCATCGGTGCAGCTTGTGATGTAACGGCTTTAACTTATGCACAAGATCGTCAGCATATGGATTGTCACAGTCGAGTAGATCATCGTGTGGCCCATGGCAATAGCCAGCAACGCTATAAAAGTATCGTGACAGATAGCGCAAATCTTGTATTTCATGGACAAATAAAGGTGCATGGTCAGGCTCAAAAAGTGCAAGCCTCGCAATCTAATAATAATTTATTATTATCAGATTTGGCTGCTGTGTATACGAAACCTGCTTTAGAGATTTACCATGACGATGTACAATGTCAGCATGCGGCGACCATAGGTACGCTTGATCCTAATGCTTTGATGTATCTACGTGCTCGTACTTTGGATCAAGCATCAGCAGAGCGATTATTAATCCAAGCATTCGCAAATGAGTTTTTAGAGGGACTTCCTGCTTCTACGATAGGTGATCGCATTCGCGCATATATGATATCACAGTGTCCAGGAATGGAAGGTCAGGAGGTCGAGCTAACATGACGATGAGCAGCAAGCTTGGAGGGGAATGCTCGTGAAGATGGATGCCGTTCGCCGTGATTTTCCATTGCTGAATCACCCATCTGAATTAGCTTATTTAGATAACGCAGCAACGACGCATAAGCCGCAGTCAGTTATCGATGCTGTCACAGAATACTATACTCAACATGCCTCGAATGTGCACCGTAGTGTCTATGCCTTGGGTGCTCGTGCTTCCTTAACGTATGAGTCTGTGAGACGAATGGTACAAGTTTTCGTGCATGCAGCCGATCAGCATGAGATTATTTTCACGCATGGTGCGACAGATGCTATTAATCTGGTTGCAACGAGTTTCGGCCAAGCCTTTTTGCAAGCAGGTGATGAGATACTGATTTCCGAAATGGAACACCATGCTAATATTGTGCCTTGGCAGTTGTTATGCGAGCGTACGGGTGCGATTTTAAAAGTTATTCCCGTTCATGAGGATGGATCCTTGGCGATGGATCAATACCAGCAACTATTAAATCGACGTACTAAATTAGTGGGCATTGTCCACGTATCGAATGTGTTAGGCACCATTAATCCGGTAAAAGAGATCATTGCCATAGCTCATCAGTATAATATTCCGGTCTTGCTAGACGGTGCACAGGCTGTTGCCCATGTTCCGGTAGATGTGCAAGACTTGGATTGTGATTTCTACGCTTTTTCTGCGCATAAGTTATATGGCCCTACAGGAGTAGGTATCTTATATGGAAAGTCGACATGGCTGGATCGTATGCCGCCGTATCAGGGCGGAGGTAATATGATACAGCGTGTGAGCTTTCACAAAAAAACTCTATACCAGCGCCCCCCTCATAAATTCGAAGCTGGAACACCCCCTATTGCTAGTGTGGTCGGCCTTGGGAAGGCTATCGAGTATGTCATGAACGTAGGCTATACTGAGATTTGGTTGCATGAACAAGCCTTATTAAAGTACATGACTGAAGCGTTATCAGCTATTCCTCAGGTGTCAATTATCGGGCAGGCTGTAGATAAAGTGGGATTAGTGTCTTTTGTCATGGATGGCATTCATGCGCATGATGTGGGTACTATTTTAAGTGAATGTCATGTCGCTATTCGGGTTGGGCATCATTGTGCGATGCCGTTGATGGAACGCTTTGGGGTAGCCGCTACAGCACGCGCGAGTCTGGGTTTATACAACAACCAAGACGATATTATAAAATTAATCAGA